>JABIQV010000134.1 GCA_018699495.1 bacterium
CTATGGGATTACTCCCCCCTCCTGTTAGGAGGCATCCTACCCTATGGAGCCCGGACTTTCCTCTAGCTATTACTAACTAGCGATTGCTTTGTGGACTTTCATAGTCAAGTTTATTGTGGATGAACATGTTGAACAAGTGTTTAATTTTTAATCTTGGACCTATCAGGAAATAAAAGACCTGACCTTTGCTGTTTCCCATACGTTTAAAATAAAAAATAAATGGACAAAGTTGTGTTCAAATAAAGTTGAAATCTGCTCATATGACAAACAAAAAATATAAATATATCGATGCGTTTTTAATAAACTATGGTTATTAGACGCCGTTTTCAATGTTCATCGCCGGAATCAGTTGACCTCTAACACCCGATCCCAGTACAAAATAAACGATTAATTCATAACACCAATTTATATTGAGAGAGATTGATCAACCAAACCCATGTCTACATTTGTGACGTTATCCCACCTTAATAAAAAATATTAAAGCCTCTGCTATTCAATAAAATCCTCCGACAATGCACGGTATTATCAAAATAAAATAAATTTTGATAGTTCGTTTACCCGGTCTACAGATCAATTGTCATGAATTATTTTAGTTAAAGAAGGACTACCCTGCAGAGTTTCTGAACGTTTTTTAATTTTTAGACTCCATATATTTTCTAGCGTCTAAAAATTTGGAACTAGTCTCCAAGTCTTCCCAGCATTAATGTCTATCAGGAGTAAGGAAATCTCCACCTATTCCCTTGGTATGTGTACTATCTCTCGGTGCTCTGTATCACAACTTCTTCTGCCCTTAGCCAATAACCAACCAAAATTTCTGACGATAAAGATTTTTTCATTTTAACCGAGCATAAAATCGTTCGATGACTACTAATAATTGTGTTATGTAAACCACATTTGTTTAGTTTTTTGGAACTATCATTTCTATCAGCCCCCGACCACTAACCTTAATTAATTTTCAGCCGAATACGATTATCCGACTGAAATAAAACCAATTAAAAGACCACTAGAAACTGTCAACAACAACCAGAATCTGTTTAAATTCAGACCCTTCCGAACCTACTAGTCAGATACAGGGGGCTCTTCCTCATCGTTTGCAACAACTTTTGCCATAGACATTACAGTATCTTTATCATCAAGCTTAATAACCCTAACGCCTTGAGATTCTCGTCTCTGAACAGAAATTTTAGCTACCGCTTGACGACATAGCGTTCCCTTTTGGCTGACAAACATAACTTCGTCTTCTAAGTTAACAACAGCTGAGTCAACAACAGAATCTAATTTTATTGTCTTCCTAAATCGAAGAGACATAACTCCAATTCCGCCTCTGTTTTGACGCTTAAATTCATCAACTTTAAGATTTTTTCCATATCCTTTTTTTGTAATCAACGAAAGGAGCTGCTTTGCGTCTTTTTCAACAGTACTCATGTTAACAAGTGTATCATTTTCTTTAATCTTAATACCTCTTACACCTCGTGCTGTTCGGCCCATACTTCGAATTTGATCTTCGTCAAACCGAATAACCATTCCAGCAGAAGTTACAAGTAATATATCCCGTTCCCCATCTGTACGTCGTACCCATTTCAAATGGTCTCCATCATCTAAGGTCAACGCCGCGATAGATCTATTTTTAAAGTGAATAAACGCTCTAATGTCTACTTTTTTAATAACACCTTTTAATGTTGTCATAACCAAATATTCATCGGTATCAAATGTAGAAATTGGTATCACAGTTGTAAGAATTTCCTTGTCATCAAATTCAAGAAAATGGGCCAATGAGACACCTTTACTCTGACGAGTTGCTTCTGGAAGCGTGAACGTTTTCAGTTTAAAAACACGTCCCCTGCTTGTAAAACAAAGTAGATAATCATGATTTCTTGTAACAATTAATTGATCAATAATATCCTCAGATCGAGTCGTCATACTATTGATTCCACGACCTCCTCTTAACTGCATCTTGAACATTGATATTTGAACTCGTTTAACAAATCCTTTTTTAGAAATTAAAACGGCTACTTGTTCATCAGGAATTAAATCCTCTAATTCCATGCTTTTTACAGGTTCGCCGATTTCAGTTCGTCTTTCATCTCCAAAGCGCTCTTTAATATCAGCATGTTCAGATTTAATAATTGACAATACTCTTGAATCGTTAGCCAAAATATCTTCCAAATCCGCAATTTTTTTAACTAACTCAGCAAATTCGTTCTCGATCTTCCCTTGCTCTAACCCTGTTAATCGTTGTAACTTCATGTCCAAAATTGCCTGAGACTGCTTCTCAGATAATGAAAAAGAAGTCATTAATCCTTGCTTTGCCACACTTGGACTATCCGACTCTTTTATTAACTTAATAACGGCATCTATATTGTGAAGTGCAATTCGCAATCCTTCTAAGATATGTTGTCGTGCATTTGCATTATTTAAATCATATTGAGTCCGGCGAACAACAACTTCTTTTCTATGCTCAAGGTAATGAGTAAGAATCTTTTTTAACGTCAATACTCTAGGCACTCCCTTTACAAGAGCAACCATATTAACGCCAAATGTATTTTGTAACTGAGTATGTTTATACAATTGATTTAAAACAACTTCAGGAATTGCATCTCGCTTAAGCTCAATGTAGATTCTCATTCCTTTTCTATCCGATTCATCTCTTAAGTCCGTGATATCCGTAATTTTCTTTTCTTGAACAAGCTCTGCAATCTTAATTATTAAGTTAGATTTATTCACCTGATAAGGTAATTCATGAACAATAATTGCTTGTTTGCCTTTTTTCTTAGAGTCTTCAAAACTTGTTTTAGCACGAATAAGAATGCTTCCACGGCCTGTTCGATAGGCCTTATCAATTCCTTCTCGTCCACAAATTAAACCCGCAGTCGGGAAATCAGGCCCTTTTATATGAGTCATCAATTCGTCGACTTCAATTTCTGGGTTATCAATATAAGCTGTCAACCCATCCATAATTTCATTCAAATTATGCGGAGGAATATTTGTTGCCATACCAACTGCGATTCCAGAAGATCCATTTAGTAGTAAATTTGGTAATCGAGTTGGAAGAACCGTTGGCTCCTGTAAAGACGAGTCAAAGTTATCAACAAAATCTACGGTATCTTTTTCTATATCATCCAAGATACGCATACTAATTCGAGTCATTTTCGCTTCGGTATATCTCATCGCAGCTGCGTTATCTCCATCAACAGACCCAAAGTTCCCTTGTCCGTCTACTAAACAGTATCTAAGCGAGAAATCCTGCGCCATTCTTACCAAAGAATCATATACAGCTGTATCACCATGAGGGTGATACCTACCTAAAACATCTCCAACAATACGTGCACATTTTTTATATGGCTTTCCAGACGTAAACCCAGCATTATACATAGAATAAAGTATTCGACGATGCACAGGCTTTAAACCATCTCTAACATCAGGTAGCGCTCTACCAACAATTACAGACATCGCATATTCAATGTAAGACGACTTCATTTCATCGTCGATAGTTATCGTATTTATGGATTTATCTTCAAAAAGTTCTTTTTGTTCTGTCATAGTATTCTCCTAAATATCAATCCAACGAACAGTTTTAGCATATTTCTCTATAAACTCTCGTCTTGGCTCGACTTTATTTCCCATTAATAATGTAAATATCTCGTCTGCAGCTTCGCCATCCTCCATGGTAATTCGAAGCATCGTTCGCCGCTCTGGATCCAATGTCGTATTCCACAATTGGTCTGGATTCATTTCCCCAAGACCTTTGTACCGTTGAATACTTGTTTTTTCTTTCCCAATTTCTGCCAGTGTTTCCTCTAAGGCAGCTTCATTATATAAGTACTTTTTGAAACTACCATTTTTAACTAAAAAGAGCGGTGGTTGAGCAATATAAAGAGCGCCTGCTTGAATCATTTCACGAGCGTATCTAAAAAAGAATGTTAATAACAATGTTCGTATATGAGCACCATCGACATCAGCATCCGTCATGATGACAACTTTGTGATACCTCAGCTTCTTCAAAATTTCCATAGGGTCTCTATTTTCATCATCATCATCTAAATCTCTTCCAGATAAACCCTTGATAACTTCTGGGCCTATCGCCGTGATTAGATTTCTGATTTCTTCATTTGCTAAAATCTTATCGATTCTAGCTTTCTCTACATTTAAAACTTTACCTCTTAACGGAAGAATTGCTTGAAAGTTTCTATCTCGTCCTTGTTTTGCAGACCCCCCAGCAGAATCACCCTCAACTAAATAAATCTCACAATTAGCAGGGTCAGAGTCCGAACAATCTGCTAACTTACCCGGCAACGTTGTGCTTTCTAAACTCGTTTTTCGTCTGGCCAAATCTTGAGCGTTTCTTGTTGCCTCTCTTACCCGTTGAGCAATTAAGGCTTTATTAATAATAAGTTTAGCAACACCAGGATTCGTTTCTACAAAATCAGTCAATCCTTCATCCGTTAATGAATCTACAATCCCTTTCATTTCTGAGTTGCCCAATTTTGTCTTAGTTTGTCCTTCAAATTGAGGATTTGGCAATTTAACACTTACCACTGCTGACAACCCTTCTCTTAAATCTGCTCCAGAAAAATTAGATGCTTTGTCTTTTAATAAGTCGTATTTTCGAGCGAAGTTATTAATGACACGTGTCAAAGCGGTTCGAAAACCAGCCAGATGCGTACCGCCTTCTTTCGTACGAATATTATTAGCAAAACTAATAACATGTTCATCATAATGGTCCGAAACATATTGAAGAGATACTTCAATCTGATAACTATCTCTTTCTTTCTTCAAATAAATAGGAGGTCTAAAAAGAGTCGCTTTGCCCTCGTTAATTGATTCTACATAAGATCTGATACCACCTTCAAACTGGTAGGTTTTCTGTACATCAACTTCGTATCTCGTATCTTCAAAGTGAATAATAATACCTGGATTTAAAAAAGCCAGTTCTTTCAATCGGTGATCAATAACTTCAGACGTAAATTCTAGCGAGTCAAAAATCTTCACATCTGGCATAAATCGTATAACTGTCCCAGACGGCACATCAGAAACGTCTTGATACTCTCCAATTAACTTCTTAGGATCTCCTCTAAAATACTTTTGTTTGTATCTTTTGTCTCCACGAACAACATCCATTTCTAGCCATTCGGACAAGGCGTTAACAACAGAAATACCTACGCCGTGTAATCCCCCTGAAATTTTATATCCTTCACCTTCAAATTTACCCCCTGCATGAAGAGTCGTCATAACGACATCTGCTGCTGGAATTCCTTTTTCTTTATGAATATCTATTGGAATGCCTCTACCATTATCTATAACGGTAACAATGTTACCCTCTTCAATAGTCACTGTAACTTCAGTACAATGGCCGGCCATCGCCTCATCGATACTATTATCAACAACTTCGAATACTAAATGATTTAATCCAGATTTACTTGTATTTCCAATATACATCCCTGGCCGTTTTCGAACAGCCTCAAGTCCTTCTAATACTTTAATCTGCGCGGCATCATATTTTTGCGTCATATTTTTCTCCTAATAAATTAACAATTTAAACTTTCTTTTTTACCGAGCACAAATGGTCGAAATGAAGATTCCTAATTAAGCAATATTATACCAAAAATTATACCGTTCCCCCACCTACAAAACGAATAAGTTCCAATTTATCATTATGTACTAATATTGAATTATCAAATTGGGATTGATTTATTAATTCACCATTTAGCTCAGCAACAATATTTTTGCGGTTTAAATTCAGGGTTTCAATCAATTTCGCAAGCGAAAAAACATCGTTTGTAAGCGTCGTTTTTTTACCATTTAATAGAATATCGATTGGCTCCCCCATGGCTTTATTGTCTATCTCAATACCCTCATGCGGGAAAATGGAAAAAAAGTAAAAAAGGCTTTACCTACGATTTCACTTCGTTTTATATGAGACCGATTCACCAGAGGATCCTCTGCCCATCGTCTACAATCATTGGAATTACCTCTATTATCTCCTACCATAAAAAACCCATCCTCTGGCAGCGTATAAGGTCCAAATTCACTATAATCCCTCCTAATATCTACCCCAGGAAACCCAATTATTTCTCCATCAACATATAATCGACCAGACTTCACTTCTACAGTTTCTCCTGGCAATGCCACACATCGTTTCACCCACTCCGTTTTTTCGCCTTTTCTAGGAGATTTAAATACAACAATTTCTCCACGAGTAGGCTCCCTGAAGTCGTAAATAATCTTATTCACTAACAACCAATCACTTGGCATCTTTTCGAACGGGGCTGTCACTATTTTATCGATCGTATTTATATAGGGCACCATCTGTCTAGATAGAGGAGGGTTTAAAGTAGGGATCATTGATCCGGTCGGTATTTTAGATGTTTGAACAAAAAAGGTTTTTATAAATAAAGCCATAAACAAAGCGGTCAACAATGTCTCACCCAAATCTAACCCGCTAAAAAGCAACCTTCTTTTTGACTCGGTACTATTTTTTAGAGTCTGTTTATAGTCGTCCCATTTTTTATAAAATTGTTTTAATTTATTTATCAATTATTATTTGCCTTCATTTTTTCTCGAATTTTAGTTTACCCTATTTTTTAACCTGTGTCATAACTCGTCTATGTAAATATTGCTTCTCCTTAAAATCTACTGACGTCTTTCCAACCGACCTTCCAAAAAGGCCACAAAATAAAAGAAACAATTCCATCAATTTCCCTAAAATAAATATAATTCCTTCCTATAGTTCTATCATATTGAAAATGACGGGAGTCATACGATTTATTTAAATTATCACCAACTACAAAATAAGATGCGGATGGAATCGTTTCATAAAGGACATCTTCAATATCGACTCTTCCTCTTTGAAACGAAAGATCGTACATTCTTTTTCCGACTTTAATGTAAGAGTCGGAACGTTCAATTTTTGTTCCAGGAATGCCTACAATTCTCTTGGTGAACCGTTTATTATCAGAAAACTCACAACGAAACACAATGACATCGCCTATGCTCAGTCTATCCTTTGAAAATTTCTTTTTTAGAATGACAATATATTTTGATAAAAATGACGGCGCCATGGATTGGCCAACTACCACCGACACTTTATACGTTTGATTTAAAAAAGGCACTAATTTGAACGCACAAATAGCGCATATGATCACTATTATAAGTTGAATTTTCGATCGAACTCTTTTTAACAAACCTTTACCTCTTATTCTTTACCTAGGTACTATAAGCAAATGCGTTCAAAAGTTTTCGCTTTTTTTGACTATATTTCCGGATTAACGTGTCTACTCATCACATTTTTAGTCGTACTTGATATCGCCTTCAATTTTGGCCAAAAAAGTCACATCTTTATTACTATTATAGATGGTATCTTCTTCTATTTCATTTTTGAAACATTAATTCGCTTCATTATTCATCGATCGTTCAAAAAATTCATTTCACGGCCAACAGATCTCATCGTATTTTTACCACTGATTACAGACTATATTCCCACTATTCAATTTTTTCCAAAGTCATTTATCGCACAACTTGCACTACTTATTATATTTTTAGGAAGATTTTCACATATCTCCCTCGTCTTTTCAAAAATAAGATTATCCCCAATGCAAATGGTGTTGCTGGGATTTATTTATCCTATATTAATTGGGGGACTTATTTTAAGCATGCCTATTTCTTCTAATTCAGTCGGTCATGTTTCTTTTATTGATGCACTTTTTACGGCGACTTCCGCCATGTGCGTGACGGGCCTGACAACCCTTGATATTTCACAAACGTATACTTTATTTGGTCAAACGATAATACTTGGACTTATCCAGTTTGGGGGACTAGGCATCATGGCCTTTTCACTAATCTTCGCTCTTGCTGTTCACAAAAAGTTCTCTCAAAAAGAATCTCATAATTTCCAATCTATATTTAATTCAAGTAATTTTGACGAATCCGTTCAGATTTTTAAATTATTATTTAAATTTACTTTAATTTTTGAAGCATTAGGTGCAATCCTTCTTTACTTTGCGTGGCCCGTTTCTTTCGACAGCCATGGCTCGCGTATTTATTATTCGATTTTTCATTCCATATCAGCATTTTGTAACGCGGGATTTTCTCTATTTACAGACAGTTTCACCTCATTTTCTACGAACGTTCCAATTATCCTTACTCTTGCGATATTAATTATTTTTGGAGGTCTAGGATTCCCTGTTTTATACGACATTCTTCACCCTCGATTTAACACGTTCAAATTCAAACATCTTAGACTTCAAACAAAATTAGCGTTGGTTGTATCCGGAAGCCTCATAATTTTTGGAACGCTATTTATATTGATTTCAGAATACAATTCCGCATTAATCGCCTACAATATTTTTGATAAGACTCTGGTCTCTTTTTTCTTGAGCGTATCAAGTCGAACAGCTGGTTTTAACTCGATCGCGACGGCTTCTTTGCAACAGTCCACATTGCTTATTTTAATTGTATTAATGTTCGTCGGGGCCTCACCTGGATCTACTGGAGGCGGATTAAAGTCAACTACTTTTGGAATTCTTATTGTGACATTTTGGAATCAAATGACCGGAAATCCAAAAAATCATTTATTTGGCAGAAAAATATCTACCAAAAACAGTCTCCGATCAGTCACAATTTTAGTTTTATCATGTTCTGTTATCATTTTCTTTTCATTTCTATTATTAGAATCAGAGAATATAACCTTTGTTCAGGGACTATTTGAAACTGTGTCCGCGTTTGCTACGGTTGGTCTTTCACTCGATGTTACGCAAAACCTATCTTTTGGAGGCAAATTAACGGTAATATTACTTATGTTTATTGGAAGAGTAGGTCCTCTGACATTTGCATTTGCTCTTACTAATAAAAAAACGCAAATTGAGCGTTTTGATTATCCAGAAGAAAACATACTTACTGCATAAAAGGAAATGATATGGAAAATATAGCGGTGATCGGACTTGGTCAATTTGGAACTCAAATCGCAATTAGCTTAACTCAAAAAGGATTTGAAGTTACAGCTATCGATAAAAGTAAAGATGTGATCATGAACATCAAGGACATGGTTTCAGACTCAGTCATTGTGGACTCAACAGACGAAAAAGATATGCGTGCCATTAATATCGACTCCGTTGATAAAGTTATTGTGGCCATGGGATCCAATGTTCAAGCAAGTCTTCTTACAACAGCTCTTTTACAACGAATGGAAATTAAAAAAATATATGTGAGAGCCATTAATCCTTTACAAGAATCCATTCTAAAATCAATGAGTATCGATTACATAATTAACATTGAAAAAGAAATGGGAATCCAATTTTCAAATTCAATCTCTACCAAAAATATTAATAAATATATTGAAATTTCAGATAGACATTCCATTGTTGATACAGTTGTCCCCGAATTTTTAATAGGAAAATCGTTAAAAAACCTTCATTTGAGATCTCAATATGGGATAAATGTTGTCGGAATTAAAACTAGGGTCCCTGAAGTTGATGACACAGGAGAAATTCGTTACTCTGTTAAAATGATGGACATTCCTGATCCTACCTACCCATTAAGAAAAAACGACTTACTTGTCATGTTTGGTACAGACGAAAAATTAAACGCTTTTCTAGCTAAAGATGCCCTATGATTAAAAAAATGCTTCACCTTAGTTTTTTGACAAAACTCATTATCTTATTTTTTATCTGCATGATTGGGATAGGCACTTCTTCTTACATATTTCTTAATCAACTTATAAGCGATTTTAATTTCAACCCCGCGTTGATCGTTAAATTAGAAAAAACATTCTTAGGCATATTAGCTGGAAGTGGGGTTTCGTGTTCGATAATTTTATTGATTATATACGTAGACAATAAATGGTTTACCAAATCGATTAATAATATGATAGCTGACTCTCTTAAGGAACGAAACCTACTAACCCCTTGTGCGGATCTTTCAAAAGGTAAAACACCGCAAGATATACTTACAAACACATCCCAACTGCTTCAGCTCTATTTAACATTTAGTCAAATTAAAACCGGAAATCTTTCATTATGGATTCATACAAATAAAGCCATTCTTAACCAAGTATCTGATGGGATCATTATCATTAACAATGATAAAGTTGTCACCCATATCAACCACATTAGCGAACAAATCTTGGGTTTGCTTCCTTCTGAAATATTAGGCCAACTCATTTCTAGAAAAATAAGTAATCCAGAATTTCTAAAAATAGTGTCCAATACGATAACTGAGGATGTCAAAACGATCGATAACCCCATCGAATTAAAAGATAGAAAACGTGTCAAACTTAGTGTAATTCCTGTCAAAAACAATCAAGAGTTACTTCAACGTACTCTTATTATTCTAAAAGAATCCGAAAAATCGTGATATAATTGACCAAATTTTTTTAAATAATAATTTATTGGTAATGTAAGAAATAAGTCTTAAAATAGAAGGGAATCTTGAATGATAATTATAATGAAAAATAAAGTAAAAAAAGCTTCAGTGCAGGCCGTTGTGCTCGAAGTCGAAGCCTTAGGTTATGCGGCTCACGTTATTAACGGTATCGAAAACACAGTAATTGGTGCGGTAGGAACTAAAGATAAGAATAGTCTCCGATCATTAGTATCTATGGACGGAGTTGCCTCTGTTATGCCAATTCAACAGCCATATAAACTGGCCTCTTTATCGACAAAAAAAGAATCCAGTATCATTAAAATTGGTAATACTGAAATAGGTGGAAATTCATTTGTTTTAATGGGTGGTCCTTGCTCAGTAGAAACTCGAGAACAGACGTATTCTTGTGCAGATTCCGTTAAAAAAGTTGGCGGCCAATTTCTTAGAGGTGGCGCTTATAAACCTCGCACATCTCCTTACAGCTTCCAAGGCCTTGAAGAAGAAGGTCTTAAGATTTTACTAGAAGCAAAAAAGAAAACCGGTCTTCACATTGTAACTGAGTTGCTCAACCCTCAAAATACCGAGTTAGTTAATAGTTACGCAGATGTTATCCAAATTGGTGCTCGAAATATGCAAAATTTTGCTTTATTAAAAGAAGTGGGAAAATTAAAAAAGCCAATACTTTTAAAAAGGGGTCTTTCATCTACTTTAGAAGAATTAATGATGTCTGCAGAGTATATTATGTCTGAAGGTAACTATAACGTGATTCTTTGTGAACGAGGAATCCGGACATTTGAAAAAGCGTATCGAAACGTGTTAGATTTAAATGCTGTTCCCGCTTTAAAAAGAATGACTCATTTACCAGTTGTTGTTGATCCAAGTCATGGGACTGGCCGGAAAGATTTAATTGAAACGATGAGTAAAGCAGCCATAGCGGCTGGCGCTGATGGGATTATGATTGAAATCCATCCAAATCCAGAAAAAGCATTTTCTGATGGTCCTCAAAGTCTTAAATTTCATGAATTTGAACACCTAGTAAATGAAATTAGACCATATGTTGAATTATCTAAAAAAACGTGGAGTGTAGTTTAGGGTCAATTACAAAAATTTCCGTCTCAAATATAGTGCCGCGTCTACATGTCTTTAATATGGAGTGTCCGGCACAAATATTTTACCGGGACTTTTCATACAGTAACGATCTAACTACATATAGCCATACCAAATATTTAAATGCGGGCAATTTGTCATTTTGATATTCTCTGTGTTCTAAAATGTCTGAGATTTTTATTTATTTCCCGGAAGGAATCCCATACATCTCCATGACTCAGCTACTTAACGCTCGACGGGCTCTCCACTAAAAAAGTTGCGGGCCCATCATTTACTAAATCAATTTCCATATTAGCCCCAAACTTTCCTGTATAAATTGAGATATTTTGGCTTTTTAATGCTTTCACAAATTCTACATATAACGAATTTGCATGTTCCGGTAGAGCCGCTTGTTCAAAGCTTGGCCGACGACCTTTCTCCACATTCCCGTACAAGGTAAATTGAGATACTACTAGAATTTGGCCTTGAATATCCAAAACTGACCGATTCATTTTGCCATGTTTATCCTCAAAAATTCTCAAATTTGGAATTTTTTTTGCCAAATAACTAATATCTTTGGATGTATCTACTCTAGAAACCCCCAAAAATAAACATAGTCCTTGTTGAATCGAAGCGTAAACTCTATCATTTATTATGATGCTTGCTCGTGTGACGCGTTGTAAAAGACATTTCATAAAGGACTATACTATACAATGAATCAAACAAGATACAAATTATTTCCGGGAACCCTTATTATTGGAATCCTATTAATCGGTGTTACTGTTGTCTTTAAAACGCCTATACTGACTACATTAGGGTTTGCCGATAATTCTGCAAACAAGTATCAACTATTAACTAAAAAAGATCTTAGAAAAATCATAAAAAAAGGTCCAGGATACGCCTATGTAACCGTCGAAGAAGCATTCGCCTCATTTAACGAAAAAAATACCTTATTTATGGATGCCCGTTCAAAAAAGGACTATGACAAATTACATATTCCTGGCTCATTTTCCGCGTACCCCTATTCTGATAATTTAAATACACGCATCGCTTTTTTAAACCCAAGTGACCCGATTATTGCCTACTGCTTTTCTAAGTCATGCCCTCTATCTGAAAGTTTAGCCATTCATCTAGTGGATAAAGGATTCACAAACATCAAGATTCTTAAAGGTGGAATTAAAGAATGGGTGCTGCTGCAATACCCTATCGAAGGTTTTACTGAAGCTTACAAAAAATAAACCGAAGGATGTCCGGGTTGAATTTTATTACCTTTCGTCTAACATTATTTTGGGACACACTTTATAATTATGATATACTTCGTACCCTTTAGCAGGGTACTTCATTATCAATTTGAAACGAAAGCTAACTCTTGATTGGCACCTATTCTTCTATAATAACAGGATTTTCTGTAATCTAGTGATGCCTCTCCATCTCTAATAACCTTTGTATGACACGATCCTGAACCCTTTAATTCGACCATAATTAGTAACGAATTTTGTTCACAATTTACGTAGATATTGCGTATCAATAATTCACTTCCAGAGCGTTGCCCCTTTTCCCACAACTCATTTCGTGATGTACTCCAAAACACTACCTTGTTCGTTTGCACACTTTTGTCGAATGCTAGCTGATTCATATACCCCACTATCAGCACATCTTTGGAATCTATATCTTGTATAACTACCGGTAATACGTCGGATTCAATACCCGCTACTTTTTTAAGTTTCTTGAAATCCAAATCTAACGTTTTTGATTCTTCGTTATTTTTACTCATACACCCTCAATTACAGGAAACCCAGCTTAAACCATGGGAAGCGGAAATTGAACCCCTGCTTCTACATCTTCACCCTCTGAAATACCTACAGATGGGTACCTCTCTTTAACCCGATCTACCAGTTGATCTACTATATAACGGGGTACGGAGGCACCAGAACTTATTCCTAATATAGACTTCCCAACCAGCCAATCAAAATTAAATTGTTTTTTTGAATCTATGATGTAAGCATCTGTTCCACACTTTTCCGCTGTCTCCCTCAGTCGATTACTGTTAGAACTATTTGGAGACCCACAAATTACCACAACATCGCATTCTTTTGCCAATTCCAAAACGGCGTCTTGTCTATTCTGGGTAGCGTAGCATATATCGTTTTTAGGTCTTTTGTTCAAGTTAGGAAACTTCTTTATCAATTTGTCCACTATTTCAGATGTATCTGAAATAGACAATGTCGTTTGTGTTATGAACGCCACTGATTCGTCTACGTTGATTGTTAATTTATCTACATCGTTCACATCTTCAACAATGTGCAGATACTCCTTATCAACATATCCAGACGTCCCTACCAACTCCTGATGCCCCTTATGTCCAATTAAAATAGTTGGCATTTTTCTATCCGAGTATCTATTGGCCTGCCGATGAATTTTTTTCACTAACGGGCAGGTTGCGTCGACAACATGAATATTTTTATCTTTAGCCTCTTTATATATTTCAGGTGAAACGCCATGTGCACTAAAAACAACCACACTTTTATCTGGGACTTCTCCTATGTTCTCAATGAAAATAACCCCTTTTTTTTCAAAGTCCTCGATCACCCATGTATTATGTACAATCTGATGTCTCACATAAATAGGTCTGCCGTACTTTTCAAGCGCCATATTTACGACATCTACCGCGTTAGAAACACCAGCGCAAAATCCTTGAGTATGAGCTAATATAATTTTTTTCATAGACATAAGTTACACCAATAAAAGAGAAAAATAAATGGCCGTTCCAAATGAAGAGATGATAATCCAATAATTACAAATCTTAACTAACTTAATTCGATTCTTTTCAACATCAAATACAAGACCCAAAACATTAAGAATAAAATACGGACTCGCAAGTATCACTAACCCATTATTAACTACCAATAAAAATGCAAATATCTGTCTTAAAAGGTAGCCTATTTTTAACCCGACAATAAAGTCGAATTGATAAAAAAAATACACTAATATACCTATGTGAAATATTGAAAAAAAGGACGCCATCCCCATATTTTTTCTAACTTCGAAATCCTGATTTTTATTTAACGCATCCTTAGACAAATATAAAAAAAGCAGTATAGCACTACTAAATAATAATCCCGACAATTTGTAAATATTCACGTTATATCCTTATCCCATCCTCAATCTTAATCGAAAAATCAAATCATCCATTGAATATCGATTATCATTACCAGAAGTAAAAGAGGCAAATAGATAATTGATACCCTCATAATCTTTCTTGCTCTCGAAACTGTACGATCATTTCTAAATTTTAACCCATTTACTAAGAAAAAGCACCCAAGACCTATGCTTCCAAAAAGATAGACAGAACCTAACATCCCTGTAAAATAGGGGTACACTGAGACGCCAATCAACAAAATAATAGTAATTAAGATTTGACGATAGGTTCTGCTCCCATCCGTATCAAAGCACGAAATCATTTTTAAATTAGCCTTTTCGTAATCGTCTTTAAACATCCAAGCAATCGCGTAAAAATGGGGCAGTTGCCATACAAATAAAATTATAAAAAATGCCCAGGAATCTAGATTAAGCGTGCCTGATGAAGCCGTCCATCCACCTAATGGTGCCATAGCTCCGGGAATGGCACCTATCAACGTATTTAAGGACGTGTGTTTTTTGGACACTGTATAAATAACGTAAAATATATAAGTTAATATGGCTAAGACGGCTGTCAGAAGATTGACCTTAAAAATAAGTATGCTGCTTCCAAAAATGAGAAATAAAAAACTTATTCCAACAACAGTTTTAATAGAATAAAAACCAGTCGGCAAGGGGCGATTTTTGGTTCTGTTCATTAATTTATCTATATCTTTTTCCATTGCATGGTTAATAGCTCCGGCCCCCGAAGCAACTAAGCCGGTTCCAATCAATCCATAAATGAATGTATTTAAATCAAATTGACCAATATTTCCGAGCCAAAACCCCATTGCGAAAGTCACAGACTGCATAAGAGTAATTCTCAATTTGATCAAATCTAAAAAGTTTCTAAAATGCCCGGCTGAATTGAATTTACCCATGTTACCTAGACCTCGATCGAAGAACTTTAAAAGGTCGTTTTTTTGCATTTACTTTGGTCTTCATTTTATTTGACGTTTTCTCAGAAGCCAAAGTTGGGATTATGTTATTTTGTTTTTTTAATTGTCGTGTCACTTCTTTAACATTTGTGGCCATATTTTGTTTGCTAATTTTCTCGGAATCTAATTTTCCATTTGCCGAATTCAAGCGCTGAATCAACTCTGTGTTCACTAAATTAAGTTCTGAAACTTTCTTCTCCGCTCGTTTCAGCTCTTTCTCTAGTTCATTAGTTAAGCTCCCTCCCCCGAATGCACTAGACACCTGAGTTTCTAATTCCAAAACTGATGAATTACTTTTTGCAAGCTTCCTGTTTAAGTCAGAATTTTCTGCGTCTGCATCTAAAAATGCAGATTTCAACTTTTGATTGGACTTCGACAAAGCCTCAAATTCTTTTTTCAACTGACTGAATTCATGGTTGCCGAATTCCACATTCCCTGATTCCTGCTTTACTTTTTTTGAGCCTTCATGAATCGATTCTTTTTCAAGTTTAAGTTTTAACATGCTAATTTCATCATTCAATTTATTGCATAAAATAATATGCTTATTTTCCTTTACTTTTATCAAGCGTGCGACGTCATCTTGAATCCGATGTTCATTATCTTTCAATAAAAGCGCCTGTAAATCAGTTTTCTCTTTGGTTACAACGGCTCTTTCTTCTTCTACTTTTAATTCTTTCTTCCTGAGCGTGTCGTTTTTCTTCTCAAACTTTGTCTCCAAAAACAAAGCCCTATTTTTTAACGTTGTTTCTAATTCTTTTGTTTTTAAATTAAAATCTTCACTTTTTTCCTTGCTCTTTAAATCGAAGTCCGATTGCAATTCCTTTTCATGATCTTGGAAGGCGATTTCCAAAGAACGTCCTTTTGCATTATAACTATCAGATAACTCTTGTCTCTTTTCTCCGTACTGTGTCTCTAATGTCTCATTTTTATGATCATACTGCTTTTCCAGACGATTATTCTTTTTGTTATATATATCCGTTAAGTCAGCCTCTCTGTGTGAAAAAGTTGCATCAAGTTGATTGTCTTTTTCCTGATAAATGCTACTAAGGTTATTCTCTTTCTCCAAATATTCAGACTCAAGCCTCGAAACTATCTGTTTGTATTTCTGTTCCAAATCAATTTCTCTTAAAGACACACTCTCTTCTAATTGCACCTGTAAATCGTTATATTTTTTTTCCATCACCGATTGTTTTTCCAATAATACATTTTCAGAATCCTGGACTTTCTCAATATGTCTTTTATCCAATTCCAAATTCTTTTCATCAAACTGTGCCCCCAGCTGACAAAATAAGAAGGCCAACTCACTTTCCCGTTTCAGAACTTTTTCCTCTAAAGCTTCCGCCAAGTCTTTAAATTCCTTCTCTAAACTAGCCTGCTGTACATTAATCTTTCTTTCCAGACTAAATCGCCGTTTAGTTGTCTCCGCTTCAGTTTTAGATTGAAACTCATCAAAATTATCCATTTTGCATCGATATTCAGTTTCCAAACCTATCGTCTTATCTTCAAAAGATTTTTGATTATTAGCTATTTGTTTACTTAATTCAGAAACCTTAGTTTTATGAATAGTAGCCATTTTTTTGCGCTGAGACTCGATTCCTAACTGCTCATTGGCTAACTTTTTGTCAAAAAGCAGCTCGACTTCACTTTTTCTACAATTAAATGCGTTTTCAATACTCTCAATTTTTTTGTCATAATCAGATCGTATAGAATTTATCTCTTTTTCAAAAAACCCGATTTTTCTAACAAATGTTTCCTGAATATTGAGTTTATGTTCATTAAGAACTTTGTCCTTTTGATTGTATTTAGCCGTCAAGTCTTTACTTTTGTCGGAAAGGTCCGTCAAATTAGACTGATAGGTAATCTGATATTCCTTCTCTATCTTCTCAAGTTTCAAACGATGTTCTGTTGTGATGTCGCAAATACGTTGTTCCTTGAATTCGTTTATACGAACTTTGCTTAACTCCATTTCTTTTCTTTCATAAACACTGCATTTCTCATCAATGCTTAACTTAAATGCTTTTAACTGATCTAGGAGTGATTTTTTTTCATCTTTAAATTTTTGTTCTTCTAAAACCCTCGTGTTTTCATTCTCTAGAAGTTCGCTTTCTCGCTTTTTAACAAACTCATATTCCTCTTGAGAGAGCTTAATTTTCCTCGTTTCAAGCCGATCAAAAAGATTTTTTTCTTTTTCCTGAAATTGACGATGAAGAATATCCTCTTTGTCCCTTAACTTTTTTTCAAACAAAGTGAATAACCGTTCACTTTCGCTCCTACGCGCCTTAAGGTCAGTATCGAGCGCCAATAACTTGCTCGATTGCAGTCGTCTCCTATTCTCAATTTCGACATCTAAGGCTTCTTTGTTTAACTCATATTCTGCATTCACCCTAACTATATCTTCTTGATTTTTTTGTTTAAACTCCAAAAATTCTTCAGAAATTTGACTCTTTTTATCCTCAAATTCAGACGAAAGAATTTCCAACTCAGTCTCAACCCCTCTTTTTTGAATAGAAAGAGTATCTCTCACTTCCGACACATGGTCTTTAAATGCCTGTGCCTTTCTCTTGAGGTCCTGTTGAACCGCTTCTCTTTTTTTCTCTATTTCATTTTCGGTAGAAACACGATTGTCTTCAATTCGTCTCAAACTCGAGATCTGATCAGCTTCAATATTTCTTCGAATATCGCCCAAATCAAATTCAAGTTTATCTTTTTCTTCTTTAATAACATCAACTTCTGACTCCAACTGAAGCTTGAGGTCATCGTAATCTTTTACTAAAATGGATTTTTTTGCTGAAAATTCACTTTCTATTTCATTTTTTTTCTTTCGATAAATATCCCCGTACTGGTCAATTTTAGACAGGTCTACCTTAATCTTATGAAGAGTTTGAAGATTGAATATTTCTTTTTTTACGCCAATTTGTAACTGTGAGTATCGTTGAGACTGAGTCTGAATCTTTTCCTCCAAAGTAGGCCCATTATTACCCGGTTCGTCTGCAAAGGATTCATAAGATTTTGATAACCAAGTCGAACTGGCCTCCGTTTTGTGCCGGTCAAAATTGGTTGTAATTCTGTTGTTTTTCTCACGAGAACTTGAATCTGACATTTCGGCCATTCTGTCCTCCAAATTTAATGATTTTTACTGCGTGACTCGCTATGACCATCGCCAATTATCTTAACTGGACTGTTAATACCAAACCTCATAGCTTCAACTTTATCCGTCTGAGCCCGTGTTTCTATATCTCCCAAAGTAAAAAGAAAAAATATAGACATAAATATTACACTAGTAATAAGAATAACTGCATTAAACCCTTTATCCCACTTTAGCCCCATAAAAAAAAGAGCCACAACCGATGCCTTAATCATTGCAACAAAAAGTGCTACGGCTACGTTCAAATCTCCAAAATCGAATTCAGCAATCTTAACTGTCACAAAGGTCAAAAAAATCAATGTTAGCAGTGTTTTTACATACGTTTTAATTGGAACTACATGATGTTCTGACATAATTTATCCTACCAAGTATAATAATGGAAATAAAAATATCCATACCAAATCAACCAAATGCCAATACAATCCGACCATTTCTACTGGCGTGTAATATTCAGAATAAAACTCTCCCCGTTGCGTTTTTATCAATAGCCATATAATTAGCCCCATTCCAATAAGGACATGAATACCGTGAAGCCCCGTCAAACAAAAATATAATCCAAAAAATATGTGTAAAACTTCCGACGTTCCTTCTCCAAAAAACCACCTTGCAGGTAAAAGACCGTGATGAAATTTCTCTGCGTACTCCATATACTTCACAACCATAAACATTCCAGCACATACCAAAGTTATTAATAGAAAAACGAAGGTGTGCTTCTTATTGCTAACTTGAGCACTTCTTATCGCCATCGCCATTGTAAAACTACTAATCAATAAAACAATTGTATTCAAAAACCCCATATTTACTGACAAATGATGATGCGCTTCAATAAACATAGCTGGATATAAAAATCTAAATACTCCGTAGGCGACAAAAAGCGCGCTAAAAAACAATAGCTCTTGCCCTAAAAATAACCACATTCCAAGCTTAGCTGTTTGAAATTCCTGATCCGCGCTCTCAAAATGATGCGCTACTTCATGCTTAACAAACCCATCTTTGGTAAGTTGCTTCACGAATTGCTTCCTTTGTATTCATACGGTCCACAGGTAACCGTCGGAGTTATTTCAAAGTTCTCTAATATTGGAGGAGATGTTGTTTGTCATTCAAGAGTTAACGCTCCCCACGGGTTACTTGGAGCTTTCTCGCCTTTTCTTATAGACTGTATTAAATAATAAGCCATCAAAATAACCCCTACTGCCAAAACCCAACTACCGACTGTCGATATTACGTGATAAACCTGAAATTCAGGATCATAAACATGATATCTCCTCGGCATTCCCTTTGCCCCCATTAAAAACTGAGGAAAGAATACTACATTAAACCCAATAACAATTAAAAAACAGGCAATCTTTGCCAAAAATTCGTCGTACATTTTCCCAAACATTTTTGGCCACCAATAATGAATAGCTCCCAAGAACCCCATTAACACGCCCCCCATCATCGTATAATGAAAATGTGCGACTACAAAATAAGTGTCATGAAGATTCACATCCAAAGAAAGACTGCCCAATATGATCCCAGTAAAGCCCCCAATACAAAACAGTAATACAAATGCTACGAAATACAAAAAAGGCGTCTTCGGATCAATTGACCCCTGATACATAGTGGCTATCCAATTAAAAATCTTGATTGCGGAAGGAATCGCTACCAAAAATGTCAAAAGTGAAAAAATCATTGCTGCAAAGTCAGATTGTCCACTTACGAACAAATGATGTCCCCAAACCAAAAAACTAATTACCGCAATTCCGATACTAGAATAAGCGATATATTTATATCCAAATATATTTCTCCGACAAAACGTTGTAACCAACTCACTCATGACCCCCATTGCCGGCAAAATCATAATATATACCGCAGGATGACTATAAAACCAAAAAAAATGTTCAAACAATACAGGGTCCCCGCCTAACGCAGGATCAAAAATACCAATATTCATTACACGCTCTGCAATTAACAACAGCAATGTAATTGCAAGCACAGGGGTTGCTAATACTTGAAGAATTGATGTTGCGTATAAAGACCAAATAAATAACGGCATTCTAAACCAAGTCATTCCAGGAGGCCTCATTGTATGAATTGTGGCAATAAAATTAACGCCTGTCAAAATAGAAGAAAACCCCATTATAAACGCGCCAAACACCGCTGCAATCACACTTGTATTTGTGTATATCGAATAAGGGGCATAAAACGTCCACCCTGTATCAACAGCGCCTAAAAAAACCGAAAGAACCAAGAATAGCGCACCAAATAAAAACAAGTGAAAACTAGCTAAATTTAATCGTGGGAACGCGACATCTTTTGCTCCTAGCATTAAGGGTAAAAGAAAATTACCAAAAGCCGCTGGTATCGAGGGAATTATAAATAAAAAAACCATAATTACGCCATGCAACGTGAATGCCTGGTTGTAAACCTTATCCGCCATAAATAACTTATCCGGAGTTATCAATTCAAGTCGTAAAGCTAAAGCGAACAACCCTCCCAACCCAAACCCTATCAGTACCGACACCAAATACATGATCCCAATACGCTTATGATCTAAGGTGATTATCCAAGACATAAATCCTTTTTTAACTTCATAAAAACTTCTTTTATCTACTACATGTGTCATATTTTTGTCTCCGTTTACTTTAACGTTTTTATATACTCGATTAAACCTTCAATCTCGCGGTCAGAAACAGACCCCAAAAATGAGCTCATTGGAATTTCCTTGTATCCAGACACAATTTTCGCACCAGGATCATTGATAGATTCTTTAATGTAATCTTCATCAGCCACAAGACTTGTTCCATCTTCAAACGTCCGATTCGAACCAAACAACCCTTTCCAAGTTGGTCCAATTTTTTTTGCTCCATCTACCGAATGGCAAACCGAACATTTAAGATCAAAAACCTTTTTCCCAACTACTTCTAATGGAATTGAATCACTGGATAAATTTTCATCCACCCAAATATCGTAATCTTCTTCGCTTAGAACATGAACGGTCGCTAACATTTTTGAATGGGCATCCCCACAATATTCTGCGCAAAACAATTTGTAACTTCCTGTTTTTTCAGCCTCAAACCACAACCGGGTATACCGATTCGGAACAACATCACGTTTTATTCTAAAATTAGGAACAAACAAACTATGGATAACATCTTTCGACGTCATTACTAATTTAACTGGAGTATTAACTGGAACAGCGAATTCCCCCGTTGTTTTTAGCCCATTATTGGCTGTTTCAAACTCCCAAAACCATTTTTGGCCTGTTACCCTTATTTCCATCGCATCTACAGGCGGTATAGACATTGTTAAAAAATCTTTATATCCCCAATAAAAAACAAACAAACATAAAATAGTTGGAATTACTGTCCAACTTATTTCAAGAAGGTTATTATGAGTCAGTTGTCCACTTGCTTCGGGCCGCGTTTCGGATCGTTTATATTTAATCATAAACCAAAACATAACAAACCCAATAGCGAAAAATAAAATTATTGAGATTACCAGTATGAAGTAAAACAAACTGTCTACCTGCGCTGCAAATGTTGATATAGGCTCAGAAAACCATATACCACCCTTATCTACTAAACTTTCCGTTTTTTGATTCATTCTTTTCTTCTCTTCACTAATTTAATAATTCCAAATAACAACAAGACCAGAAAAAAGGCCGCTCCAACTCTCATTACCTTCATAGCTTGAATCGAATATCCTCTTTTCTGAGGGTCGTAAGTATAACAGAAAAGAAGCACCCTTTCTACACTCGATCTAACAACATCATCCTTTGCTTCAATAATAGCCATTTTGAAATCAAATTCACTAAATTGAGCCCCATATAAATACCGTGTGACCATACCGGATGGGGATAAAATAATAAGCCCTGCTGAATGTGCATAGTCGTTAGTTTCTTTTATAAATTTGTAATTAAACCCAATTTCAGTAGCGAACTGTTTAATTGAACGGGGAGCACCGAGACTTTCGTTAAGTGTAGAAACGCGTTCAGTTTTGTCCTTACTAAAATAAAGCCAGGCATCTTTATTATGTCTTTTGTCTAACAACCCACTATATTTCTTAGAGTAAGCCGCTGTTGTCGCAGGGGTGTCGAACTGACTAATACTAATACTAACTATCTGGTAATCTTGTCCAAGCTCTAGACTACATCCATTTACCACCTCTAATATACCGTCAGATACTAACCCACAAAGCAACGGGCACGTAAAATATCCAAACTGTATTACGGTTGGCAATGAAGAATCCAGGGCTTCGCCTAAATCATATGAAGCCCCATCTTCATTCCAAAGAGAAATGTGTAAATTAGGGGTACTTCCAAGTTTTTCAAAAATACCTATTTCTTTTATAGTCGATTCATTTGAATCCTGCGCCCAGGATTGCGAACAGGTTAGCCCTATTACAATAATTAAAAAAAATTTAGTTATTGTATTTTTTAACAACGGATTCCATAGCAAGTTGAATAGGTATACTAACTACTCCAGCATCTTGATTCAGCCACATTATTGATTGATTCAATTTTTCTGATTCAACAACTCTTAATTTTGTTAACTGCTTCGACGGCTTAATACTCAATTCCTTGTCTATAATTTCGTCAGACAACGTTGAGCCATAAAACACCAAACTGACATAAAATACCCCAAATAAAAACACAATGAATACGATCATTAATGCACCAACGGTAAAGGAATGGGCCTCGCTTTCCTTATAAAACAATACGTTTTCTTTATTTTCTTGAGTCATAAATAGTTACCTTTCTTAGTGGTTTATAAAGTCCTGAGACTCTTTCAAACGTGGGTCCTTAATAGGGTACAAAGCATACTTACCCATTCTAAAAAATAAAACTGATGCATATATTCCGAATAGTCCAAAAAAGCAAAGAAAATCTAAAGTAGACACGTGAATCCCATGATGACTGAAATTTGGCATTACCACCCAGTACAGTTCCAAAAAGTGCATGACGATTAATAACAGAACTACTCCGGCATGAACCTTTAAATTGCGTTTAGCGTGTCTAGAGGCAAATAAAAAAAATGGAACTACGAAATGAAAGACAATTACAAATATCGCAAATGTGTTCCAGTTGCCCGTAATATGGTGAATGTACCATTCAGTTTCCTCTGGAATATTTGCGTACCAAATTAAAAAATACTGAGAGAACGCAATATAGGCCCAAAATATCACAAACCCAAAAATCAATTTTCCTAAATCATGATAATGCTCAACAGTAATGGTTTCTTTTAAATATCCAAACTGTCTTAACATTAAAGCAACCAGGCTAATCGTACATACAGCGGCCAAAATTCCACCAGCGAATATATAAACGCCGATCATTGTAGAAAACCAATGAGGAGTTAAGGACATTATCCAATCAATTGCAGAAAATGTTTGTGTTAAGGCATATACCAAAATCGCCACTGCTGACACTTTTTGCATAGACAAAGTTAGTCCTTTATCACCTGACTTGTCTTGATCAGTTGAATTTTTAAAGAAAAATCGGGACAACCAAATCCAAGAACCAAAATATAAGACAGCTCGTACTATAAAAAAAGGAACATTTAAAAAAGGTGCTTTTTTAGACAAAAGTGCATCATGTAAAACTTCCACCGTATCTGACCAATGATAGAGATCGTGTAATCCCAATAATATTGGAATGAACAAAACCGCCATAAGAGGGAGGTTTGCCATCAAATGTTCGGGAATACGTCTTAACCCGACGCTCCATCCTGCTCTTGTTAGATGTTGAATAATTACAAAAAACAACGCCCCAAGAGAAATTGTAAGAAAAAATAAATACGACACAAGGTAAGAATAAAAAAACTGTGTCGAGTCTTCTCTTCCTAAAATTATTGCACCGCAAATACCAACAATACCAACAACCAAGGCTATCTTTGGAAACCTTTTTTCTAAAAACCCATTTAATTTATTTACTTCAGCCATTTTTTACCCTTTATTTTAACAAATACTTTAAATTCTCTGGCACGTCATTAATCGATGCATTATTCATCGTTTGCAAAGCCCTCACATAAGCGACTATCGCCCACCTGTCTTCTGCATCAATTTGTTTTGAATAGGCAGGCATTGTTCTAATTCCATCTGTAATTACAGAAAACAGCCTCCCATCTTCAAATTCTCGAATCCGCTCATCACTTAAATTTGGAGGTTTCACAAAGCCCCTCTGAACAACCATTCCGTTTCCTGCACCAGTTCTATCATGGCACACAGCACAATAAATAGCGTAGCGTTCTTGGCCTCTTTCTAACATTTTCAGATCTACATTTAAAGGTATCGATTCTAAGAAATCACCATTTTCTCTTTGCCCGGTGTAAACAGGGCCTTCTCCTAACATCTCTGGTCTACTCTTATTTTCTGAATAAACAGCCCCTCTGCCCCAAGCAACTGTACCATGAGGAATTTCTTCCGTAAATTTTTGAGTATTGAACTTTGACTGCCAATCCATATTAGGGTTTAAATGAAAAGGATTCTTTTCAGTTCGCCACCCTCTACATCCTTGTTGAAAAACAACCGACACTAAAAATAAAATACAAAAAATACATTTTATGCTTTTCATAGTTATTCCTTGACCCCTGATACATTCGTTGCACCGATTGACTTTAAAAAGTCTACGATGGACGCTTCGTCACTGTCCAATTCTGACGCGATACTAACAAAAAATCCATGTGAGGCCGCTTTTTTTGAAAAATCTCTATGTTTAAATAACCGATTGTACAACTGAGGTAGTTTATTTAATCCAAACATTCCAAATACAGCCGCAAATGCCGCAAACAATACAGTAACTTCAAAGGTTACTGGGACAAATGCCTGATAACTAAAAAGAGGCTTGCCACTTATAACCAACGGATAGGCTTCTGTTGCGACCCATGCCTGAAGTCCAAACCCCGCAACACATCCTGTCAACCCACCACATAAAACAATCCATCCGAGAACACTTCCTTTAAGATCCATAGCATCATCCATTCCATGAATTGGAAAAGGAGAATGAGCATCAAATGTTTTATACCCAGCTTTATTTGTCTTTTTGGCCGCTCTCAACAGCTCTGTAGGATCTTTAAATTCCCCAATAACACTAATTGCCATTTTAATGTCCTTCCTTTACGTCATGCGCATGCGCTTCAGGCATGACGCCTTTTACTTCTGAAATTGCTATCATAGGAAGAAATTTTAGAAACAATAGAAATAAAGTAAAAAACAAACCAAAACTTCCTAAAAAGGTACAAAGATCTACCCACGTTGGTGAATAATATCCCCAACTTGATGGTAAAAAATCACGACTTAAAGATGTCACGGTTATAACAAATCGTTCAAACCACATTCCAATATTTACAGTAATAGATATTACGAACATTGCCGGTATACTCGTTCGAATTTTTTTAAACCAAAATAATTGTGGAAATAAAACATTACAGGAAATCATTATCCAATACGCCCAAGCGTAGGGACCAAACGCCCTATTCACAAAAGCAAACGATTCATATTCATTCCCAGAGTACCAAGCAGTAAAAAATTCCATACCATAGGCGTAGCCAACCATTGTTCCCGTTGCAAGAATAATTTTATTCATACATTCTAAATGATGCATTGTCATAATATCTTTCATGCCAAATAATTGTCTTGCTAAAATCATCAATGTTACTACCATAGCAAATCCAGAAAAAATAGCCCCCGCTACGAAATATGGTGGGAAAATCGTTGTGTGCCATCCAGGAACCTGCGATACAGCAAAGTCAAAACTTACGATCGAATGTACCGACAAAACTAAAGGAGCTGCCAACGCTGCTAACAACAAATACGCTCTTTCATAGTTTTGCCACGCTCTATTTCCTCCAGTCCATCCCATTGCAAAAATACCGTAGACTACCTTTTTAATTTTTGTTTTAGCTCTATCTCTCAAGACTGCAAGATCTGGAATCAACCCAACGTACCAAAATAACAAAGACACGGTAAAATAAGTACTAACTGCAAAAACGTCCCACAACAGTGGGCTTCTAAAGTTAGGCCAGACAGACATTTGATTCGGAATTGGAAACATAAAATAAGCAACCCACACCCGTCCAACGTGAATCCCAGGGAAAACTAGCGCACAAATAACAGCAAAGATTGTCATTGCCTCTGCAAACCTATTTACAGAAGTTCTCCATTTTTGCCTAAACAAAAATAGTATCGCAGAAATCAACGTACCTGCATGTCCAATACCAACCCAAAAAACGAAATTTACAATTGCAAATCCCCAGGACACTGGGTTATTTAGTCCCCAAACCCCTACGCCTTCCCATATCAAGAATCCAATCATAGATAACAGTAACATTAACAATGAAAAAGAAAAGGCAAGCGCAATATGCCACCACTTTGGTGCTTTTGTCTCAATTGGCTTAACAACTAAATCACTAATACCTTCGAAATCATGCCCCCCGAGAATAAGAGTGGTGCGTTTTGAAGGATCCTCTGCGATGACTCTATTCATGATGGACCGCCTTTTCTAACGTTGGATTTGGATTTCTAATATTCGCTAAATAAGACGTTCTTGGAGCTAAGTAAAGTTCGTCTAACATATTATAATTGCGGTTTTTTAATTTTTCTCTAGAAACATTGCTGTCTTTATTTTGAATGTCTCCAAAAACAATTGCATTTGATGGACAAACTTGCGAACACGCCGTCTTTATTTCACCATCGATAATTTTTCTATCTTCATTTTTTGCTCTGTATTTTCCAGAACTAATCCTCTGTACACAATATGTACATTTTTCCATTACACCTCTCATACGAACCGTGACATTTGGATTAAACTGTTTCTGTAAACTTTTATCCGGTTCTCGAAGTAAATCAAAAATGTGTTGACGTTCCTTTTTAACAGATTGTGGATTTGTCTGATGAAAATCGAAATAATTAAATCGTCGTACTTTTACTGGGCAATTATTAGAACAATACCGGGTTCCAATACACCTGTTATACGCCATATCATTCAATCCATCTTCACTATGTGTCGTCGCTGCAACTGGGCATACTTGTTCGCAAGGGGCATTCTCACACTGCAAACATATGACAGGTTGTTGCACCATTTCCGGATTTTCCTCATCTTCTCCAACAAAGTATCTATCTGAACGAATCCAATGCATTTCTCTCCCTTTAGCAACCTGTTCCTTACCGACAATTGGAATATTATTTTCTGCTTGGCACGCTGTTATACAGGCATTACAACCCGTACACTTACTTAAATCAATTGAAATACCCCATTGATAGCCTGTATCGTATTTCTTCTCTTTCCAAATTGCTTTTAAAGGTGGGGTTTTTACCATTTCTTTTGCGAATTTAGGATCTTCCGTGTAATGAGAAAGGGTGCCTTCTCTATAAACTTCACGTTCATGTAAATCATGAGTTTCCTGGGTACTAGCTACTTCATATTCCTTATCGAGTAACTCAACTTTAACTCCATTTACTACATACCCACTATTTGGCAATAATGATTGAACGTCAAACCCGGTATTTTGACCGATTCTTCCCACATTTGTTCGCCCATATCCCATAAATAGAGAAATAGACTCATCTGCTTGTCCAGGCATTACAATTACGGACGTCTCAATGTTTTCATTTATGCTTATCATACTAGAACTTATTCCAGTTTCTTTTTTATAGTCTATCCCTAGTGCCTTAGCCGTTTTTGGACTCACCCATGCTGCGTTATCCCAAGTCAATTTAGATATCGGATCAGGAAGCTCTTGCATCCACCCATTGTTAGAAAATCGACCATCATAAACTGAATAATCTGGGTAGATGACAATTTCTACCCCCTCCGTCCGGTTTATCAATAAGGCCTTCTGTTTTAATTCTGATAATTTAAGTACAGGATTCAACGATGGAACAGGCCGATTTATGCTATTTGCAACAACTCCATTATGAAGAACCGTGTTCCAATCATCTTTTCCGATTGACGATTTTACCAATTTATAGTCTTCAGCAATAGAACCATCTGATGCCCCCGACAAAATTTGAATAATCCCAGACGCTGATAAGCCATCTTTAACTATTGGCATTATTACCGGCTGAGTAATCACTCTATCCCCATTTAAAGCCTCTTCATCTCCCCAAGATTCTAAATAATGAAGCATAGGAATATTTAATTTACATAACTTACTTGTTTCGTTTGCAGATTCTGTAACATGGACAGAATGAGAAATGTCATTAACCGCCTTAGCTATATTTTCATCTTTTAACAAAGACGCGGAGTAAAATGGATTACCCCCAATAATAACCAAGTTTGTTATTTCTTTTGCCAAAATTTTATTTTTCAATATCTCGACACTCTCGGTAGACGACGGGACTAAGCCATCAAACAAATTCTCCTGAACGATGGTTATCGTTTTACCCGTATTGCCCAATGCATAATTTAAAAGAAAAACAAGACTATGAACGAGAGGAGATTGTGTCCTGCCGGCCAAAATTAAATTTTTACCTCGGGTAGAAATTAAGTCATCAACGATAGCCGAAATTACATCTTTCTGAATCCCGCTATTTCTTACCATTTTATAAAGCTCAGATAAATGGGCTCCCGTTAAAAAATTTCCAAAAAGAGACGCCTTTTTGTTGTATAACCCAACAATTAAGCTAGCTGCGACGAAAATGACATCCGAAGATTTGACCCTGACTCGATGATCAGCTTTACCTCCTGTTATCGAAAACCTAGGCTCGAAAACATATAACCTGTTCATTTTTGAAACATCTGGATCTCTACGAGAGGAAAACCCTTTTGCAGCCTTAACAGACCCTGCTTCTAGTCCTAAAAAATCAGAATCTAACGAAACAATGATATCTGCCTTTGACAAGTCTGGGATAGTTGTTACGCTCTTGCCTAAAATATCATTTAGACCCTGTTTTTCGTTATCCTCATTCACTGCTTCGTACTGTAATACAACAGCGTCCGGTGCTGAAACTTTTAATTTTTTAAGTGCCTTTATATAAGAAGGAGAGTTCGAGGCTTCAGAAACAATTACCGTACCCTGTCCATTTGTTTCTTTTATAGAGAGACTAATTTCCGCTAATTTGTCGCGGCTTTTAGTTGTTTCCTCTCCATCTTCCTTGGCTAATCCAAGCCTATCCGGATCATACAAATTAAGAATAGATGCTTGAGTATAATGGTTTGTACTTCCGAGGTTGTATAAAAAATCGGGATTCCCCTCGATTTTTGTCGGTCTACCTTCATAGGTTTCAACCAATATACCGGTTACGTCCCCTGCAATTCTAGCTCCACTTGCATAATAAGTTGCGATTCCTGGAATCATATTTTCTGGACGTTTTACATACGGCGTTATTTTTTGATCTGGACGTCGGAAATTACATCCCGTAACGCCTGCAAACGCCGCACTAGCTCCTACAAGCTTTATAAACGTCCGCTTGCTTTCGTCGGAAGGAGCGTCCATCCCACCTTTAAATTCGTCACCAAAATCGCCTACAACTTGCTGATCCGCTGATTTCTTTTTTAAAAGATGCGAAAACCCAGACCAATATGATTTATCTTTATATGATGTTATCTGTGACATGTACTGCAATCCTCTCTTGGATTAATATGATATTTCTTAATCAATTCATTACCCAACTCTTCAGGATTTTCCACTTTCCATCCTAAATCCGTTACGTATTTTTTTGGTCTAATATTTTTTGCTGGATTTCTATGGCAATCCAAGCACCATCCCATGCTCAGGGGCTCAACTTGATAGACTCTCTCCATTAAATCGACACGTCCATGACAACTCACGCATGAAACCCCTGAATTGACATGCTGACTGTGATCAAAATACGAATATCCGGGAAGCCTATGTATTTGTTCCCATTCTATTTTATGGCCTTCACTAAAACTTTCGCGAATTTTTAATATTTCTTTGCTGTCCGTTTTAACAACGCTATGACAATTCATACATGTCTCTGTTGAAGGGATTGTTGCAGCAGGGCCTTTCTCGACATTAACGTGACAATATCTACAATCAATACCTAACTGCCCAGCATGTAGCTCATGACTATATTCGATCGGCTGTTCAGGCGCAAAACCTATATTAAAATTTCTAGGAGAAAACCAGTACCAAAAAATAAAAACAACGGTGCATAACCCAATGACTGTTGAGAGGGCCAGTATTAAAGGAACCCCATTTGTCCACTTGGGAAATAAAAAAAGCTCTTCTTCGCTACTTATATCTTTCTTATCCATTAATCCATCCCAATTCATTTATTAAAATTAAAACAACACTTTTTATAATTACAATTTCGCGGCTAGTATAGCAGTTAAATGTCAGTGAATAAACCCTTTTTAAATACGCAAAAGGGTTTATTTTAATTTCAAAAACCCCTCCCAAAACCCATTAAAATTTTCACTTTACATCTACGCGCTTATTATTCATAATAGCCAAATATTTTTTCGAGTATAAATAAGGAGAAATCCTAGTTTAATTAATTCCAAAATTGGATAAATATAAAATAATTTTAAGAATAAATAAAAATAGAACTCTAAATTCGTTTCTTTAATACACTAAGTATTAGCTAAAAATTATGAAACACTTGTGAGTTTTTTTTTGTGTTTTAATAAAAGGAGAAAAATAAAATGACACAATCAATTCCGATAATATGGTATCTTGCTCCAGCTTCTTCAATTTTATCACTAATCGTTGCTTACTTTTTAAGTAAAAAGCTTTTATCTGCGGATGAAGGCACGGATAAAATGAAAGAAATCGCTGGCTACGTAAAAGATGGTGCTATGGCATACTTAAAACGGCAATATAGAGTTGTTGCGATTGTTGTTGGTATCATTTTTATACTTCTTGGTGTTTTAGCATTTATTGGTGTTCAACGACCCTATGTGCCAATTCTCTTTTTAAGTGGAAGTTTATGGTCAGCTGTTTGTGGTTATTTGGGAATGAAAACGGCTACGAATGCATCTGCTCGCACCGCTCATGCGTGTAGAGATTCCTTAAATAAAGGATTAACCATCGCCTTTCGTGGTGGTGCAGTTATGGGGCTAATTGTTGTTGGATTTGCACTTCTTGATTTATCCATTTGGTTCTTTGTCCTAAATTTTGCTTACGATAGTAATTTTCTAAATTGGGGATCGAATTTAGCCTTGAAATTAGGTCAATCAAATTGGACTCCAGAGATACTATCAATGCAATCCTATAATACGGTAAAATTTTCAGAATTGACGGCAGGTTTATTAAGTTATGCGATGGGTGCATCTGTTGTTGCTCTATTTGCAAGAGTCGGTGGTGGCATTTTTACTAAGGCAGCAGATGTTGGTGCGGATTTAGTAGGTAAGGTTGAAGCTGGAATTCCAGAGGATGACCCTAGAAACCCTGCGACTATTGCTGACAATGTCGGTGATAATGTAGGCGATGTTGCTGGAATGGGCGCCGACTTATATGAATCTTATTGTGGTTCCATTCTCGCCGCTACAGCATTGGGGGCTTCTTTAGTACTTTCTCAAAATCTTGATACAATCAACCCAATTATTATGCCAATGGTAGTGGCTGCTGGCGGGATTCTTTTTTCTCTAGTTGGTATCTTTTTTGTAAAAACAAAAGATGGAGCTAGTCAGCAATCCTTGTTGCACTCTCTTCTTATAGGAACAGGAATATCTTCCGTTCTTACTCTTGGATTTGTTGCTTTATTGGCTTACCTAGGTTTCATGAGTTGGGGGGTGTTTGGCGCGGTTATTACTGGTTTAATTTCAGGTTTAGTTATTGGTCAAGCCACCGAGTATTATACGGCGTGTAATTTTAGTCCCGTAAAAAAAATAGTAGCAGCTAGTTTACAAGGATCTGCTACAACTATCCTTCAAGGATTTTCAACCGGAATGCTTTCATCTGGAATCCCAGTACTAGTCATTGTTGTTGCTATAATGGTGTCCTTTGGTTTAACAGGTGGATTTCACGATCTAAACCAAGGGATTTATGGAATTGCTTTTGCTGCGATTGGCATGCTATCCACATTAGGTATACAACTAGCAACTGATGCATTTGGTCCAATTGCCGATAATGCTGGCGGAAATGCTGAAATGGCCGGATTACCTAGTGATGTAAGAGAAAGAACAGATGCGTTAGATGCTCTTGGAAATACGACAGCGGCTACAGGAAAAGGGTTTGCAATTGGATCTGCAGCACTTACTGCATTAGCTCTTATTGCTGCATACTTAGATAGTATCAAGCATTGGTTAACAAAGTTAGCTGGAGACTCTACTCATTACATTGGAAACATTGGATTTACATCAAACAAGACGAATGCCAGCGAGGTCTTTAATATTAATTTCATTGAATCATTAAGTATAAAAAGTCTTGTTCAAATATTTGAAATAAATGCCGTTAATCCTAAATTTTTGGCAGGTTTATTTATCGGCGGAATGGTTGCGTTTGTATTTTGCGCATTAACAATTATTGCTGTAGGTGATGCTGCAGGAGAAATGGTTAAAGAGGTTAGACGTCAATTTAGAGAAATTAAAGGTATATTAGAAGGAACAGCTAAACCGGATTATGAGAGATGCATAACAATCTCCACCACAGGTGCGTTGCGAGCTATGTTATTACCATCTCTTCTCGCTATTATTACTCCGATTGTTGTCGGTCTTGTTTTTCACATTCCCGGAATTATTGGACTGTTAATGGGCGCTCTGTCGACTGGATTTGTATTAGCAATTACGTTAAACAACTCAGGTGGCGCTTGGGACAATGCAAAAAAATATGTTGAAACTGGGCATAATGGTGGAAAAGGTACTGATAGTCATAAAGCAACAGTTGTTGGAGATACAGTAGGAGACCCTTTCAAAGACACGGCTGGTCCTTCTCTAAATATTCTAATCAAACTTATGACTATCGTTTCTATTGTGTTTGCTGGAGTCATTCTTAAATTTGGATTTTATTTCTAAGCGATGAAGTTAGACCATAAATGATTACTACTCTTTTAATCGGAATTTTGGCCCCACTCGTCTTGGGGCCAGCCTTACTTTTAATATCACCTAAGTTAAAAAGCAACCTTGGGTGGTTGGCTCTTTTCATTCCGTTAATTTCTATCCTAGCAATAGTAAAAGTCGGGTTATCCGTCTATTCTAATCACGTAATAAATGCAATGACACTGTCAATGGACTGGGTGCCAAGCCTTGGGATCAACTTTTCGTTTTTAGTGGACGGTGTCTCATTATTCTTCGGTTTAGTTGTAAGTATTATGGGACTATTGGTCGTTCTGTATTCAAAATATTATCTTCATGAAACGGTTCAGGATAACGGCCGGTTTTATTGCTACTTAATGCTTTTTATGTCGGCAATGTTAGGGACCGTTTTTGCAAACAACTTAATTGTCTTATTAGTATTTTGGGAATTTACTGGAATCACCTCTTTCCTACTAATAGGTTTTTCTCACGAAAAAAAAGACTCACGAAGAGGTGCCTTGATGGCATTTATAACGACTGGATTTACTGGACTTCTTCTACTAGCGGGTCTTATTTTATTAACTATCCTTTTTGAAACCTCAGATTTCTCGAAGATTGTGTCTTTAATTGGCAATAATTCATTAGCCACCATTTTTTCAGCTTCTCAACTACCTTATTTAAAAGCTGCTATGGCATTAATTCTGATTGGTGCTTTTGGTAAATCTGCTCAATTTCCATTTCAGTACTGGCTACCAAATGCAATGGCCGCACCAACACCGGTCAGTGCGTACTTGCATTCTGCTGCAATGGTTAAGTTAGGTATATTTCTTACCGTTCGAATGTACCCCGTTTTCAAAACTCTTTCAGGATGGAACGAAACATTACTTTGGGTTGGATTTATAACAATGACAATAGGAGGAATATTTTCATTCCTATCAAATGATCTTAAAGGTATTCTTGCCTACACCACGGTTAGTCAACTTGGATTTTTAATCGGGTTCTATGGATTAGGAACACTTGGTCTTGAACATGATTTTTTTCAAATTCTAAACCATGTGTTCTATAAGGGGTCTCTTTTTATGGTCGCAGGAATAATTATCCACAGTATTGGAACAAAAGATATCCGCAAAATAGGCGGCCTAGCGTCGGTTATGCCATTAACGGCAATTACCGCAACTATAGCTGGATTAAGCATGGCTGGAATCCCTGGAACAATGGGGTTTGTCAGTAAAGAAATAATGGTTAGCAAAGTGCTTGAATTGGTAACTGTAAATGGCGGTGGAATTTATTGGCTTTTTCCTGCTTGTTTATTTATTTCTGCAATGTGCCTGATAGCAACAAGTTTACGATTTATATACCATTGCTTTTATAGAAAAATTCAAGATTCAACTCTTTCGATTCACAAGCCAAAACTTATGTTTCAATTACCTCCATTTATGCTGTCATTAGGCGCCCTGTTTCTTGGATTATTCCCAGAAACAGGTGGCCATTTATTAAATCAATTAAACTCAGGAATTCATCACGTAAGCCCATCACACCTGGCAATATTTCATGGAATTAATGAACCTTTACTTTTTGGTTTAAGCATAATTACGACAGGTTTTATATTATTCGCCGTTGCTCAAGCCGTAAATTGGAGATTTACTGGCATTCCTAAATCTTTATTATTTGAAACTCATTTTCTTTCACTGATCAGTGGTATTAAACTATTAGGAAAAGAAATTGGTGAAAAATTACATGTCGACAAACAGCAAAACTATCTAACTATCATAATTTCATTTTTTGTTATTGCGTTCTGGTATCTAGGTTTTAATACTATATTGTCTACCGTCCTTCCAATTTTCAATCTCGACTATTTAGAACAAGACACCCTTCACTTTATCCACCTCATAGCGGGTAGCCTGTTAGCTATTTCTTCTATTTGTATTATTGCCGCTAGGCGAACTATCAGCAAATTCATCTCCCTTTCAGTTACTGGGTTTTTAGTTGGTTTTTATTTTATGTTGTATAAAGCACCTGACTTAGCACTTACTCAAATGCTAATAGAAGCAGCTGCTCTTGCTCTTGTTCTCATTTTGTTTTCAAAAATGCCTAAGACACTTAATAAGCCAATAGAGTCTGTAGACTACTTATCATCGGGATTTAAATTAATTATTTCTATCGGATTTGGGGCTATGATGACATCTTTAATATTAGTATCTACCCTGCCTTCATCCTTCAAGCACATGGGAAAATACTTCATCGATAACACACTTTCTTTAGCAAAAGGGTCGAATGCGGTAAATACAATTCTTGTTGATTTCAGAGGCTTTGACACAATGGGAGAAATTACAGTTCTTGTTGTAGCTACCTTAGGTATTTTAGGCATGCTTGCCACCAAAAATAAAAAAATAGGTGCCTCTGATGATTAATACAAAATCACATATATTAGAAAGTGTCTCTAGACTAATATTTTTATTTATTATAATTTTTTCAATTTACCTATTCTTAAAAGGGCACAATGAACCAGGAGGAGGATTTATCGCTGGAATAGCCGCTTCGATTCCTCTTATTTTGTTGGCAATGTCACTTGGTGTGCCCACGGTTCAACGTGTATTAAAAATAGATTCTCTAAGTTTAGCCGCCACCGGCCTTATTTTAGCGTACGGCACATCGTTTATACCGACGTTACTCGGGTACCCATTCTTGTTCCAAAAAATGATTCATACCCATATTCCTATTCTTGGTGAATTACATATTGGAACGCCTGTTTTGTTTGACCTTGGCGTATTTATGGTTGTTGTTGGGGTTTCTACAAAAATTATTTTTAGTTTTTTAGAGACTGTAAATTCAAAGGAAAAGGGTTAACTCAGATGTTATTATTTTCTTCAATTATCATTGGGATAATGTTTACTGTAGCTATATACCTTATATTAGAAAATAGGTTATTACCTGTTCTTTTTGGATTTGGTCTTTTAACACACGCTGCCAATCTTGCAATACTGACTATGTCGAAGAACCCTATAGGAAAGGTAGCTCCAATTATAAAATCCGGAGTCACAAACTATGTAGACCCTCTGCCACAAGCCCTTATTTTAACAGCAATTGTTATAGGGTTTGGTGTTACGGCTTTTTTAGTTGTTCTTATTTATCGACTTTATACCGCTTCTGGGACCACAAGAATTGTAACCCTGTTTAATGAGGAAATTAGTACAAAATGATCCATATGCTTCAATCACTAATAGATAATATAGTAGTTTTGCCATTTTTTATTGCTCTCGTAACCGGATTGGTAGGAATCATATGGAGACGTCCTTGTACGAGCCGTCGACTATTTTTTTCAATATCTGCGGCAATACAAATGGTCTTGGCTTGGTACCTAATTTTTCTTACTCACAAAGTAAAAATACTTTTTCTTCCTCTTGGCGCATGGAAGGCTCCGTTTGGTATTTCAATTGCAATCGATGTGTTTGGGAGTCTTTTAATAGGCGTAACAACGATGTTATCCCTATTCGCCATTCTTTATCTATTTGCAACCACTAAAAAAGACAAAGAGAATTTTCTATTACTTCCATTAATTCAGTTCATGATTGCAGGCATAGTATTGTCATTTTCAACAGGAGATTTTTTTAATCTCTTTGTATCGTTTGAAATTTTTTTAATCGCCTCTTACGGACTGCTTACTTTAAAATCTGACGAAAAAAGCATTAAAAATACCTTCCCATATTTAGGCGTAAATGTAATTGGGGGAACCTTATTCGTTTTAGGAGCTTCGTTTATTTACGGCATGTTTGGAACCCTTAATTTTGCTGACATATCAGCTCAAACAAGTAATCTATCACAAGACCCCAAGCTAATTTTAATTGCGTCTTACTTAGTCCTAGTATTTGGAATAAAGGCTGGGTTTTTCCCGTTATTTTATTGGTTACCACGTTCTTATTCCTGTCTACCTCCTCCTCTTGCTGCTCTTTTTGCTGGGTTACTAACTAAGGTTGGAATATACGCAATTATTCGAACACTAACTACTATATTCCCCCTAGGGTTGGTATCCATATACAGTGCTATTGGATATCTATCTATTTTTACCATGGTAATTGCTATTATAATTTCTCTCTCCCGAACCAATATCCGAGAAATTCTCTGCTATAACTTAATTAGTCACATTGGTTTTTTGATGGCTTCAATTGCTATTTTTAGCCCGATTAGTTTAACCGGTGGAATTTTTTATATGATGCACCATATGGTTGTCATTGCTTCCCTATTTTTAATAAGTGGATTGATTGTTCAACTAACGAAAACGGATGTTTTGCAAAACGCTGGAAACGTATGGAAAACTCACGGATTTGTTGGCCTTTTATTTTTAATTCAAGCACTTTCTCTTGCAGGATTGCCTCCATTTAGTGGATTTTGGGGTAAGTTTTTAATCCTGAGGGAAGCCATTCGATTTGACCAACTATCTCTTGCAATTGCAATTGTGCTTGCAAGTATTTTGACCCTCTTAAGTATGATAAGAATCTGGTTTCATGTATTTCTCAAGAAAAATGAATCTTTAAAAATTGGGCCCTCCCCCAAGGGATTTAAGAGATCGACTACTGTCGTCTCAATACTAGTTTTATTTTCGCTAGCAATGGGCGTTTTTAGTAACCCATTTATTAACGCTTCAAATAAAGCCATGACCGGTTTATTAAATAAAACTAGCTATGAGAATAAAGTCCTTGTTTATGAACAAACTCTTAAAATGATACCCGTAGATAAAAATGGTCATTCTAAACAATCGTCAGAAAAAAAACAGGTCTCTCCAATCCACAGTCATCCCGGCCAACAAAAAACAAAAAACGGCCACCACAAAAACGAAAACTACCAATTAAAGTCTATCCCAAATACTGTTTCAAAAAAGGAGGTACTCGATGGCACTTCTGTACATTAACTTAATTATTGCTTTCATATGGATGGCCCTATCTTCCACCCCACACCCAGAAAGTCTTGCAATTGGTTATGTTGTTGGCTTTTTAATACTAGCAATTTTCGATCAACTTTATAAAGAAGACGCATATGTTAGAAGAACTCTGGGATTTTTAAAGTTTATCTTAATGTTTTTCAAAGCACTTGTTCTATCATCAATCCAAATTGCAAAGTGCATTATACTATTGCCAAACAACTCTATACATCCAAACTTTATCACGTTTGATGTTACAGGCATGACACCGTTTGAAATAATATTACTCACTCACTGTATTACACTTACTCCAGGGACAACATCTGTCCTTGTAGAAGACGACTTTAAGACTATATATGTTCACGCGTTGGCAGCGGATAACCCTAAGGCAGTCAGAGACTCTATTGAAAACGACTTAAAAAAATATATTTTAGGATTTACACGATGATAGACATTTATTCACTTCTAATACTTATTCCGCTGGTCGGCCTCCTTTTTTGCCTCATCCGAATGATAAAAGGGCCTTCTGTTTTTGACAGAGTCCTCTCTTTAGATGGAATTGCTGTTTGTATCGTATCCATTATGATTTTACTCTCCATGAAATGGAAAACTCAACTCTATCTAGATTTAATATTGGTCTTTTGTGTTCTTGGTTTTTTCAGTACCGTTGCTTTTTGTTACTATTTAGAAAAAGTTTATGTAAGCGAAAAGGAGCCAAATGACTAACACGGAACTATTTTTAACATTACTCGGGTTATCTTTTATCTTTCTGGGTTCTCTTGGGATGCTTCGTTTTCCTGATGTCTACTGCCGAGCACATGCTCTTACAAAAGCAATGACGTTTGGGATTATAAGCCTATTATTAGCGTATGCTACTTTAATAGGATGGGATGAAGTAGGCGTAAAGATTATTGTCATTGTTTTTTTTCAATTTACAACGATTCCATTATCTGGCCATCTTTTAGGAAAAATTGCGTTTAAAAAAAATATTTATCGATGGAAAGAAAAACCCGTAGATGACCATAGAAAGTAGGAACGAAAAATGAATTCAAAAAACAAAGAGTCGCTCAAGCTTTCGAATAATGAAGAAAATTACTCGATCTCATATCCCGTATTTAAGGGAAGTGAAAAGATTTACGTCAAAAGCGATTTGTTTGACACTGTAAATGTCCCGATTCGCAAAATTTCTCTAGCAGACACATTCATCAATGACGAAACCTCTAAAAATGAACCTGTTGAAGTTTATGACACGTCTGGACCATACACAGATAAAGGTGGCGTCAACATTAAAGACGGTATTAATAGAAGTACGCGTCTTGGATGGATAAAGAATAGAAAAGATACACTTGAAGCTTCTAGTTCCATAAAAAACAAAGACCAATGGAGACACCCTTTACGAGACAAAGCGGAGGCGTTCGAAAAAAAATACCCATCCTTAGTCGCGACTCCAGGAAAAAATGTTTCTCAAATGCACTACGCTAAAAAGGGACTTATTACAGCTGAAATGGCATATATTGCAACTCGAGAAAACTGCACCCCTGAATTTGTAAGATCCGAAGTTGCCTCAGGACGAGCTATCATTCCCGCAAACATTAATCATCCAGAACTTGAACCAATGATCATCGGACGAAATTTTTTAGTTAAAATTAATGCAAATATTGGAAATTCTGCTATTTCGTCGGGAATTCTGGAAGAAGTAGAAAAAATGTCTTGGTCCATTCGATGGGGTGGTGACACCGTTATGGACCTATCTACAGGAAATAACATCCATGATACACGAGAATGGATCATCCGAAATAGTCCAGTCCCAATTGGAACTGTTCCTATTTACCAAGCGTTAGAAAAGGTCAATGGAGTAGTCGAAAATTTGACGTGGGAAGTTTATAGAGAAACATTAATAGAACAGGCAGAGCAAGGCGTCGATTATTTTACGATTCATGCAGGAGTACTCTTGAGATACATTCAATTAACTGGTGACAGAATGACAGGAATAGTTTCTAGAGGTGGGTCAATTCTTGCTAAATGGTGCTTGTCTCATCACAAAGAGAATTTTCTCTATACTCACTTTGAAGAAATTTGCGAAATCATGAAAGCGTATGATATTAGTTTTAGTCTAGGCGATGGCCTCCGACCTGGAAGTATTGCCGATGCTAACGATGCCGCTCAATTTGCAGAACTAGACACATTAGGGGAACTAACAAAAATTGCTTGGAAACATGACGTTCAAACGATGATAGAAGGACCTGGACACGTTCCAATGCACCTAATCAAAGAAAATATGGATAAACAACTAGACATTTGTCACGAAGCTCCGTTTTATACACTTGGACCATTAACCACTGATATTGCTCCTGGATATGACCATTTAACTTCTGCGATTGGTGCAGCAATGATTGGCTGGTACGGTACGGCAATGCTTTGCTACGTAACCCCAAAAGAACATTTGGGACTTCCTAACAGAGATGATGTTAAAGAAGGAATAATGGCATATAAAATTGCAGCACATGCTGCGGATTTAGCAAAACAACACCCATTAGCAACGGTTCGTGACGACGCCCTTTCTAAAGCTCGATTTGATTTTAGATGGCGAGATCAATTTAAATTAAGCTTAGATCCAGAACGAGCAGAGCTTTACCATGACGAAACATTACCTCAAGAAGGAGCTAAAGAAGCTCATTTCTGCTCGATGTGTGGTCCAAAATTTTGTTCCATGAAAATTACTCAGGATTTGAGACAGTACGCTAAAAAAAATAACATAAAACTTGATAAAGCTAAGGAAACTGGGTTAAAAGAAAAAGCATTGGAATATTCAGCCAACCTAGATTGAAAAATCCGTTTTCAGACGTGCAATAATCCATAAAAATATATGGTACGCACGTCTGAAAATAGACGCCTTACCTTGAACAGGCAGCAAAATTATCTTGTACCCATAGAAACCAATCGAACACAGAAGTTCTAATATTTACTTTAAGCCCTGAGTGAATCCCTCTTTTTCTTCCTTATTCTATCTAAAAAAATATTCTATTTTATAAATACTCATTTTGCCCCCTAGATATTTACTTTTTTAATGGCATATACTTAAAAAAGGTATGTATATTAAAAAAATTACTTCAGTGCCAATTCTTCGCCAACATATTGAATATTTTAACCCGGTTTCAACTAAAAAAAGACCCTATCCAAACGACAATATACCTTCAGAAAATCCCCAAAGGTATCCTAAACCTATTCGAATATTGTTACCTTCACAGGAGCCTTTGATGTTGAGGCTTAGCCAGGGATTGTATTTATCGTCTAACGTATGTGACTGTTTTCCCATTTTTTTCTCTATGTTACCTCTTCCAGATACGGATAGTCCAAATAAAACAAGCAAAAACATCGAAATAAAATACTGGGATGAGAATGAATTCTTTTATGAGGAAACCTTATCTGGAACTCCGGTACAACGTTGGATCCAATTTATTAGCAAATTTACTCCTGTCAGATATAACACCAGAAAGACACCGGACGACACGTACCGATCAGAACAGGGAATCCCTGACGACCATATAAAGAATGGTTACCTTCAGTGTTACCTCGACATACCGTGTAATGATAATCCGGAAGAAACTCCAGAAAATTTGGAAGTTCATATTACATTCGAACATCATTCCAATAATACAGAAACGTTTTTAAACTCCGCACCAAGCTGGGCAGAAACACCATCGAACAGAAAAAAAATGCACCCAATCATTACTATTTCTGAATGGAATGAACAAAACACATCTCCCAACATAAATACATTACCAAAAGATGATCCTGAATTTCTTATTAAGTTTCGGCTCGATTCAGATTTAAGTTGTTGTGAACTTGTTAGCCTAAACAAGGGTCGCCGCCTATCCGGAAATACGTTAATGACTATTGCTTCCAAACTTACAGGGTTACTGGGGATTAATCGAACTACCTTACATGACGCATCTAAAATAGTCTTTCACTCAACTCATGGCACCGATTCAAAAAACAAACCTACTCCCCACAAAATAGAGGTGTCATTAAGACAAATTTTGTCCTTGAAAAATGGAGCATCCTGGTATGAACGATATGGATTCACTATTATCCCCTGCAGAAATTTTCAGGGTCCTAAATACAAAGATATTTACCAAGATCCTTATTACTATTCCATGTCGTTAGAAAGGATTAGAAAAACACCTTTATCTTGGGTAAAAACAATCTACCTGCCATGGTTGGTTGAAACAAAGAGGCTACCCCAAGGGAAAAGAAGTCAATTGAATGAACTTCTTTCTCAAACACAATTAAATGAAAAGGCAATGGTTGAGGATCTTATACGTCTTACCCACACGAAACTGAAACGAGATTCCCTTAATCAAAGACCATGGTTAGAGATGTCTCTCGTCTTTAAAGGTTTACTTACCCACAACGAACTACGCACATCCACAGTCCATCTTGATATATTAAATTTCAATCTCGCTTTAGATATTTTCCACAGCCACGTATTGTTTATGAAAGAAGATTCCTCAAACGCTCGCATGCTAAGTGAAAGTGAATCAAGCCCGTCTAATTTTGATAGTACACTAAAAAAACTCAGAATCCATTCCCAGACACTTTATAAAAACTGGAAATCCCTGAGACCACACCTAAATTCAATCTAAAATTATGAGCCCTACAGAAACGTGAACCCCATCAAGGAATAAATGGAATGTATCGAGGACTTTCAATAAATTTTCATCATTTTTAAATTCAAGCCGTTACGATATTTTTTTCGTGCCTTGAAAACAGGGCTTATTCGATTCAATGAAGTATTCTAAGTCTTGGGTGATTTCAGAAAGTTCTTGGTACGCATATTTTCTATAGTTTGTTGTTTCCTGTACCATTTTTGGCAATAATACTTTGTAAAACTCGATCCCTTCAAATAAATTGTCTTTAAATTCAACAAAATATGATAATTTTTTCTTATCGGGGGCTATCGTCTTGACAACATCTGATTTCAAAAATTTTACGTACATTTTTAGTTCGGCAATAAACATGTTTGATCGTGTAATATTTTGGTTTAACAAACTCAATCGTCCATAAATATGCCCGATCATTTCTTTCAAACTCGATATTTTTGAAAAATTTGCTAAATTTGGGCCAGGGCATATCGCGCTTTTAAGTGGTCTTTTATTATTAATATTTGACTCAATTAATGCACTTGCTGCTAAATCTTCACATAAACAAACCTTATCAATTACCTGTTTCGTATGAATTTGTTTTTGATCTGCATTGAGATCCATTTCTTCCAATTGAGCCAACTTCTTTCGTTGATACAATTTAGAGGCCGTACAAATCGGAACTTTGGTAAATTCAGTGTTAGATACTAGAAATCCCTTAGGACAAGGACTTCCTGGATTTCCATTAGCGGCTCGTTCCATTTTTTGACTTTCACTGGCCGTTCCTCTAACCGTGTTAAAGGGCACTCCTAAAGGTGAAATCCCACTCAAATACAAATCTTTTCCCTCTGCATTCACTAAAAGTTGTCTTGTTTCGTCATCACAATGGGTGGCTTCAGGAACAAGAAGGAAAGGCGTCGCCCATCCCGTTTCATCCACTTGAAATTCAGACCTTAAGAACTGGTCCTCATTAACAGTCCCTATTCCACCTTGAACGGTTACCTTGGTGAATGGTACCCCAGGAAAAGTCTGCAATTCCTTTGATTGAAGAGCTCCATTACAAATTTTAAATAGACTTTCAAAAAGCTCGTCTTTTTTGTGTTTAAAAACATCAAGAATCGGACCTAAAAGCTTTCCTTCAGAAGGAAAAGCATGTCCCCCACAATTTAATCCAGATTCAATTCTATATTCAGAAACCCATGCGCCTTTTTTAGCCAAAAATTTTCCTTGAATTAATGATGATCTGTAATCAGAAACTTTTATGACAATTTTTTTCTTCAAGTCCCCTTCTGCATTAGGAAAAAAATCTTTGCATTTAGTAATATATGCGTAAAGCCGGCGATTAAATCCAGCCGAAAAAATAATCGACGATCGAAGTGTACTTTCGGCATATCCTTTCAATGCTGACAGAGCATCTGAAAATTCGTCTGGAAGTAAGTCACCTTTTCTCGAATAATTTTGCTTATCCAATTTTGTCATAATGTTAACATCGATTGTGCCAGGAACAACTTTCTGTCTCAACGCATTTTGCAAATTTTCTTTATCATTGAGATCCGTGAGTCCTAACATTTTCTCATAGTCTTTTCTTAAGGGAGAGTTGTTGTCTAATAATTCAAAATATTTAGTAAGATCAGTAGATGGTGAAAACGATTCCCCTTTAATTGTTTCTATTTGGCGTTTCAATATAACGTCTACGAGATTTAAGTACCCTTTTATTCGGCACGAACGGTAATCTAATTGAGTTTTTTTAATTGGTTCGAAGGGTAACCCTGATTCTTTAGCATAAAACTCACGCATGTTTTCACACAGTTCGTCATCTCCAATGGATATAACCGAAGAAATACCAAACTTTCCTACTTTGAGAGGCGTATCTATTGTAAAAGCCGTTCCCATTACAGGTATATAAAATGAATGTGGTTGACGATTATCTAATATTGTTTCCATTAATTACACCTTAACTTGCACTATTGCTAAAATAATCTAACAAAAATGTTAAATTCTAAAGTAAAGAATATCATAAATACCCAATACATATCACTCTTTTTTGATTACTCATTTTATGAAATATGTCAGCAATAAACTCCAACGTATTCCTCGAACAAACCAAACCTATCTAATCGATCAGGTAAACCCAAATAGTTTAGCCAAAATTGCCTTCTTTCACAATTTTGACGGTACTAGTTGGGCTTACCTTAGTTGCTATTTCGCGTTGCTGAAATTTTTCGAAACTTGTTCCCAATTTACGATGTTCCAAAAAGCTGAAACATAATCAGGGCGTCTGTTTTGATAATTCAAATAATAAGCATGCTCCCATACATCTAGTCCCAAGATAGGCGTACATGAACAATCACATAAACCTTGCATAAGAGGGTTGTCTTGATTTGGAGTTGAACAAACGACCAATTTTCCATTTTTCATACCTAACCACGCCCAGCCACTTCCAAATCGTGTTTTTGCTGCAGTTCCAAAGGCTTCTTTAAACGCGTCTAAACTTCCAAACGATTCGTTTATTGCAGATGCTAGCTCCCCAGAAGGGACACCTCCTCCGTTCGGAGAAATGACTGACCAAAACAATGAATGATTGGCATGCCCACCACCATTATTTCTTACCGCTCCTCTTATTGAATCAGGAAGGTCCTTTAACCGGCCTAATAAGTCAAGAATATCAAGATTTTCAAATTCAGTTCCTTTAACGGCATTATTCAAATTGGTTACATATGCTTGATGATGCTTTCCGTGATGAATCTCCATTGTACGAACATCAATATGAGGTTCCAAACTAGTTTTATCGTACGATAATTCAGGTAATACAAATGACATAATAGTCTCCTTTTTTTGTTTTAAACGTAATTACTTTTCTATTCGCCGAAATAAGTGGTCAAACCATCCGTATTTGGTTTCATTGCCTTTTTACCCTTTGTCCAATTTGCCGGACAAACTTCGCCATGTTCTTCTGTAAACTGTAAAGCGTCTACCATACGTAACGTTTCTTCAACACTTCGTCCCAATGGGAGATCGTTTACAACTTGATGGCGAACAATTCCGTCTTTGTCTATTAAAAATAGTCCCCTATACGCTGCCCCAAGACCTTCTACTAGTACGTCAAAATCTTTCGAAATTTGTTTGTTGAAATCTGAAACGATTGGATACGTAACTCCTTGGATTCCACCTTTATCTTTAGGCGTATTTAACCAAGCAGCATGGGAAAACCACGAATCAACAGACACTGCTACTACTTGAGTATTCCTTGTTTCAAATTCTCCCAATTTTTCCTGGAACGCATGTAACTCCGTCGGACATACAAATGTAAAGTCTAATGGGTAGAAAAATAATACCGTATATTTTCCTCTCAAATCACTTAATTTATATGAATCAACAACTTCTCCTCCATCAATCACTGCTTTTGCAGTAAAATCCGGAGCTTTCTTTCCTACTAAAACACCCATATTTACACTTCCTTTCATTTATCAATAATGTATTTATAATAAGGACTGTCACTATGGAACACCTCTTATTGAATAAACATCTGTTGAAGCACTAGTATATCTAACAGAATCAAGTTCTGAAAGAGATACTCGTTTATAATCATGAATTACTTGGGTTTCGATGCTTCTTAAAGTGGGCACGACGTTAATACACCAACGACCTGAACTTTTCTCCGGCATGCCCCGAAATAGTCAGTTCTACTAAGGTTATATTTTAAATAGAAGCCCAGACTAATCTCTAAGGTATTTCTCAAATAAGGAACAGACATGGACAAAAATTTAATAATCAAAGATTTAGAAAACTTATGTAAAAAACATAATTTAACCCACAGTGACGAGCTATTTGACTCGATTACAACCTTACTTCGATCGTCAACCGAACATCCAGATTCAGCTGACCATAAATTAATATCAACCAGTCTTTCCGAACTCAGGAAAGCATTTAATTTGTTTTATCGATATAAAGATATAAGAAAAATAGCTCTTTTTGGGTCTGCTCGAACCAAGTCCGACAATCCCGAATATCGATTGGCAGAACAGTTTTCTGGGCTTGCAACGTCATCTGGATTTATGGTAATTACGGGAGCCGGCCCTGGAATTATGGAAGCTGGAAATAAAGGAGCCCGCGTCAATATGAGTTTTGGCGTCAACATTTTTTTGCCTTTTGAACAAAGTGCAAACGACTATATTAAAAACGACTCTAAACTCGTCTCCTTTAAATACTTTTTTAATCGAAAACTTATCTTTATCAAAGAATCAGATGCCACCGTGTTATTCCCAGGAGGATTTGGAACTCATGACGAAGGATTTGAGGTATTGACCCTTATTCAGACAGGCCGATGCGCGCCTCGTCCCGTGGTGCTTATCTGTGAAGAAGGCAACGACTATTGGGACGTCTGGGAAGACTTTGTCCAACGTTCATTGAAGGAGCAAGGCTACATATCAAAATACGATTTAGGCTTATATAAAAAATTTCATAATAATTCGGATGCAATGGCGTATATCAATAATTTTTATTCCGTCTATCATTCCATTCGTTACTTTAAGGACCATTCTATTATTCGATTAAATAAAAAACTGTCTCCCCAGCAACTAAACGACGTTAACAAAGCCTTTGGATACCTTGCGGAGACTGGGAAAATAGAACAAAAACATTCACGTTTTCTTCCAGAAGATAACAGTCAGTACCCGCAAAAATATAGGCTCATCTTTCATTTTAATAAAATTCATTATGGAAGACTCATCAAAATGATCCATTTCCTAAATACATTTTCTTAACTATCTATTAAATCCTTTGGAACTTTTGATAAGAGTCAATTGTAATTTATACAACGGAAATAAAGTACCAAAACGCTTGTAATGACAATTCTTGGCTTTTCCGACAGTTCTGATGTTCAGAATTTTTCTTATCAATGGTATATTCATATCGTTCGAGTAACTAAAAATATCAAAAATCAAGGGAGACTTAGACATGTGGGATTTATTTATAAAAGGTGGCCCAGTCATGTTTTTATTACTTGGGTGTTCATTTATTGGATTGTACGTAACAATTTTAAAAGTAATGTTTCTAAGCCAAAATAAACTTCCTAATAAAAGTATTAAAACCATTAAACAATTTCTTTTAAGTGAAGGAAAAGCAAAAACAATACAGCGACTTCATCAAAAACAAAACTTGTCGTCAACGATCATTGGATCCTCTATTAAATATAGCGACCTCCCTTTAGAAGAAATTGAAGCATCATTAAAATCATTGACTCAAAAGACCGTTGTTAAAATTGATAATGGGCTAAATATTATTTCTAGTATAATTACCGTTACTCCTATTCTTGGTATTTTAGGAACCGTTTTAGGACTAATGGACATTTTTAATGTTATTTCTGGAGGTGGAATCGGACAACCTGAATTGCTTTCTAGCGGAATCGCTGAGGCTCTTATTACGACAGTTTCTGGTCTTTCAGTTGCAATTCCTTTTATCTTTATTTATCAATGGTTAACGAGAGAAAATGACTTATTTTTAATTGATATCAATTTAGCATCAAGCGAAATCGTTCGATTTTGTAAATCAGAAGGAGTTCAGCCATAAAAAAGCTCCACCTTTTCCCGAAACGAACAAAGAAGACGCATAGAATTGATATAACATCTCTTATCGATGTTATATTTATTCTTCTAATATTTTTTGCCGTATCTACGACGTTAGTTCTTAATAGACAAGGCATCGAAATGACATTACCTAGTGCAAAATCGGCCGTTAAACATGATAAAAAAAACTTAGTCCTATCTATCGATAAAGACCAAAACATATTTCTAGATAATGCCGCTATTGAAAAAAAAGAGTTGAAACAGTTAATCCAAACTTATAAATCTGAAAAAAATGATTTAAGTGTAACTTTAGAAGCAGATAAATTAGTTCCCTATGATCTCATTATTTCTGTTCTTGATGAAGTTAGAATGGGAGGTTGTTATTCAGTAGTATTGAATGTTAAGCAGTCCTCATGAACCTAGAACAACGTCGTCGTTTAGTCGCATTTTCACTTTCCTTACTTATTCATATTTTCCTACTCTCTCTCTCTCTTCCTGGACCACGCCTTAACGTAACAAAGCAAACTCCAAGAATCCCTATTATTATGACTTTAGACCAACCAAAACAAGCATCGAATGGAAAAGTTAAGTCAAATAAACAAATTGAAAAAAAGCAAAAAAAGACTAAAAAAGTTAAAATAAAGCGTCCAACAAAAAAGCTATCCACTAAGAAAAAAATTGCAAAAACGACAATCAAAAAAAAAGACCCTGAAAAAATTGTTGAAAAAATTGAACCGATTTCTCAGCCACAGCGACAACCAGGGGATAGAGACAGTCCTTCTGTTTCACAATCAACCTCTCCAGTTTATCCGAAACGCGCGCTCAATAATGATTGGACCGGTCGAATTATAATCGACGTTCTTATCGACGAACAAGGTATTCCAATTTCTCATACTATTATAAAATCAACAGGACATGATAGTTTAGATTCGAGTTTTATTCAGACTGTCCTATCAAACTATTCATTTCACTCAAAACGTGAGTTTGGGAAAAACGTAAAAGGAAATTTAAGGCTATCTTATGACTTTGACTAAATTTAATTTATATCACGTCTGTCGTTCGATCATACAACCAGTTTCGAGATGGCTCCACTTAATCAATTCGGCTCAAAAAGCAAGGCTTCTACTCATACTTTTTCTTTTTAATTTTTCAGCATTAAAAGCTGAACTTGTTATTATTGATACCACCCCATCTTCAACGTCGTTAACCGCTCCAAGCTCAGTCCTTCCACCCGTAATAGAAAAAAAAGACATAATGGAAGAACCCTCGACAGATGCTTCTTTAGACATTCCTAATCACCAGCATCTTTCATTGGCTGAAATTAGCTCTATAAATTCTCAAATGACCCCATCTCCATCAATAGAAACAGGAGCCTCCTTCTCAACCAAAAACAGACAATTAGCTTCTAAAAAATTGCTGAAAAAGGCTGTTGTTTTAGAAAACGAATTTATACGGATTGTCGTTAACAAAGGTCCTATTGATGAGGGCCGATTTGCTATCGAAACAACACTCGGCGATCCCGAAAATAACGATGACGATTACCAATCTTTAATATTTGGAAAACCTATTCCTTGGACATCCTATTCAACTGTTTTTATCGATGATGCCCCGTATGTTTTCGGAGGAAAAAATAAAAAAATTCAAAAACGATCAGGATCCCATTTTAATTATGGAAAAGTAATATCTCAACAAAAAATCGAAAATGCTATTGAAACCGTCTCATCATTTGATTCTAATATTGAAGCGAAACAACGACTATCCTTTTTTCGAAACCCTTCTACAAAAATAAAGGACACCACTTTAATTCATTATACAATCACAAATAATGACTCTGTCACACACAATGTTGGGTTTCGTATCCTCTTAGATACAAAATTGGGCCAAAACGATGCGGCTCCTTTTAGAATGGGCCCCCATGCCATAGATTCAGAAATTCAATTTCAGTCGTCCGACCTTCAAGACTTTTGGCAAACGTTCGATGACCTCGTCAGCCCCAATATTATCGCGCAGGGCACCTTGAATTTGCCTGAAGAAGGTATCTTCACGCCTGACCAAATCACACTTGCGAATTGGGGAACGTTAGTGGATCACCCATGGGAGATTCCATACGAAAAAGGGCGATCATTTGTACGAGAAGGGGAATTTGAACACGATACATCCTTAACGTTATTATGGAAGCCTAAACCCCTTGGACCGGGTGCATCCTTCGATTATAAAACGCTTTACGGACTAGGCGGTCTCTCCCTCCAACCCGGGGAACTTTCGCTGGGACTTACAGCTCCTGCCGAATTAATTTCTACATCTAAAAAAGAAATTTTGGTTATAGGTTATATTCTCAATTCCGGGGGATTTGACTCAAAGAACACAACGATATCATTGGTCGCCGATACCTCGTTTAAAATTGTAGAAGGCGAACAAACCATAAATATAGGGAAACTAGAAGTTGGAGATACTTATCAATCATCTTGGAAAATAGCATTAACTGGAAGAAATGGTTCTGGGACAAAAAAAATAACAATGGTGGTTACCTCGACAACCTTAGAAGGAAATCAGACCAGTCGTCAAATTGAGCTACTTCCTCCTCCTCAACTCACATCGTCTATTATGGTTGAGCCCAAAGGTAACACCTATTTTTCAGTCAATTACATCTTAAAAAATCCTACTCGATTTATATTATCATCAATAAAAAATTCGATAACTACCTCCAAAAAACTAGTTCTTCCATGGTTCGAGTTAAACCATAAAACAATAAACAATCTTCAACCTGGAGAAACAAAAAAATTAAATTGGATAATCAAAACCAATCAGGCTCTATCAACTGAAAAAGTAAGCATTCGTTCTGTCTCAGATATGACGCTACCAATAGTAAAACAACGTTATATCAAACCTACAAACGATCCCGTTATTAACTGGAAAATGTCAGTTACAGATCCGATTATTCAAAATAAATCACTCATCAGCGTTTCGTTAACTCCGCTAAATTCAACGTCTGCGACAGCTACCTATTCCATTGACTATGACCCTACTAAATTACAGTTTTTGAGACTATCTCTTCCAGTTAATGAAACTATGGATGACATTCTCCGTAACGTTTCACATACGACTCATTCTGTTTCTATAAAAAATCAACTAATTAACAAATCTTCGACTTCTTGGATAACTGGTCATTTCAGAGCAATCGATACCGGAAACGTGCCGCTAACTTTCAAAAAAAATGATTCTGTCGAATCCGAAATTTTAATAAAAATAATACCTCTAAAAGGAAGCTAAAAATGATAAAAAAAATATGTTCGATTTTTCTAATATTCACGTTGCTAGGTCAGTCACTAATTTTTGCGCAAACTATTTCTGATATTTCACCAAAAAACGACACCTACCAGTCTATAAAATTTGTCGTTAAAAATCATTATTTGTCGGTAAATGACTCTAACAAGTTTAGAGGTAATGCCTTTCTTAAACGATCAGAGGCTGCGACAATGATCTACAAACTTGATCAAGCGATTCACTCAAATAAGTTATCCTTAACTAAAATTCAGATTGATGAACTCACTAACCTATCAAGAACATTTAAACCCTTTATTTTGGAAACTGAGAAACAAAAAAAATCGACAGAAACTAAATTGGCCGAATTTGAACATAATCAAAAAGTAATTATTAACGATCTCACAATTATTAACGAATCCTTAAAAAATCAACTCATTTCCATGAAAAAGGAACATTACGATCATGTTTTATACCTTTCCGTTGGTATTATCGGAGCTGGAATTCTTGGAATCCTATCTGGGAACTAAAATAGCCTTTTTATTTCATCGTAATTGATGTATAGTTCCAAAAACTTTTTTTGGATGGGCTACTTATTTTTATGTTTTTTAAATAAACGATATAATAGTAAAATTAAGGCATTCGCATTCAACTCGAGAAATACAATAGATTAACATTAATTGTATTATTCAAGTCAAAAAAAGACACCTACAAATAAAAACGATAGATAAAAAGGAGATCATCCATGGCTCAACGAGAAATACGTGAAATAACTGGCAAATCCATATTAAAAGGTAATTGGGAAACCTTTTTTGGTGATAAATGGTCGTACGACTTTAACTCAGTACTCATTACAAAAAAAGACGACATCCAAGCTGTTCAAAAAACGCATCCATGGCTTCAGAAAAAAGGATTAGTTGTAAAACCTGATATGTTATTTGGTAAACGAGGAAAAAATGGACTTGTTTATATAAAAAACACAACCATTGGAGATGTAACGGCAACTGAAGCTAAACAATGGATTGATTCAAAATCAGAAATTGAAATTGAATTATTGTCTGGTGCAAAAGGAGAACTTACTCATTTCCTTATCGAACCTTTTATTCCGCATGAACAAAAAAATGAATATTACTTAGCTGCAAAAACCGAAAAAGATATTGATATATTATACATTTCTGGTCTTGGCGGAGTCGACGTGGAAGAAAACTGGGACAAAACAGCCGAAATCAACATTCCTTTATTGGCTACAAAAGAAGAAATAGTCGCTCTCATTTCCAAAAATATTCCTTCTGAAATTGAAGACAAACAAACGGTTTCTGATTTTGCAGCACGATTTTATTCTTTCTTTAAAACACTTCATTTTTCATATTTGGAACTTAACCCCGTAGTATTTTCGGGAACTGCCGTTCACGTTCTAGATATGGTTGCTAGGATTGATGATACAGCTGGTTTTCTACAAGCAAAAAATTGGGGCGACGTCGATTATCCAACTGCATTTGGCATGACTGCATTAACTCAAGAAGAAAAAGATATTAAAACAATGGACGAAAACTCTGGTGCCAGCTTGAAGCTTACTCTTCTTAATCAAGAAGGACGCGTATGGACCTTGGTCGCTGGGGGTGGCGCATCCGTTGTATACGCAGACACAATTGCTGACTTATGCGGTATTAACGAAATGGCTAACTATGGCGAATACTCAGGGAACCCGTCAACCGAAGAAACATTCGAATATACAAAACGTGTTTTAGACCTCATGACTAGAAAAAAAGACCGAAAAAATAGAGCCAAAATTTTATTGATTGGTGGCGCCATTGCTAATTTTACTGATGTCGCAAAAACATTTAATGGAATTATCCAAGCTCTCGATGCGTATCAAGAACGATGTCGAGATATTGGTATCAAAATTTATGTAAGACGTGGCGGTCCAAACTATAAAATTGGCCTTGAAAACCTTAAAAAAGCGGCGATCTCATTTGGGCTACCTATAGAAGTGTACGGCCCAGAAACACACATAACTGAAATCGTGAAGTTATCGTTAACAGAACAAAACTAGAAGGAGTTTATTATGTCTGCATTATTTACAAATAAAACACAAGCCATATTCTGGAATAACAACGTTAAAGCAATTCAACGCATGTTGGATTACGATTACATTTGTGGCAGAGAGAAGCCCTCTGTTTCCGCAATTGTTCATGCAACATCAGAAAACAGCTTTCAGAAGTTTTTCTTTGGAGTTCGCGAAGTTCTAGTTCCAATTTACAAATCGACAAAAGATGCTGTTGACGCACAACCCGAAGCAGATACATTTTTAAACTTTGCTTCATTTCGAACCGCATATGATGTGACTATGGAAGCTTTAGAGTTCCCTTCATTAAAAACATTAATGATTACAGCTGAAGGAATTCCTGAACGTCTTGCTCAAGAAATTAATATTCAAGCAAAAAAACTTGGCCGAACTATTATTGGTCCTGCAACTGTTGGAGCCATTACGCCAGGATGTTTTAAAGTCGCAAACATTGGCGGTTCAATTGATAACATTGTTAAAACCAAACTTCATAAAATTGGGTCCGTTGGTCTTGTCACACGATCGGGTGGCCTTTTTAACGAACTAGCAAACATCATTTCTATTAAAGCAAACGGACTTGCTGAAGGTGTCGCTATAGGTGGAGATAGATTCCCAGGATCTAGCTATTTAGACCATATGCTGCGAATGGAGAAAAACCCTGATGTTAAATTCATGGTTTTACTTGGAGAAGTTGGTGGATCTGATGAATATGATATTATCGAAGCCAAAAAATCAGGTCAACTTACAAAACCAATAATTGGATGGTGCATTGGAACCGTCGGTCAATATTTCCAAGGCCCTGTTCAATTTGGACACGCTGGAGCAAATGCTAACCAAGATAAAGAAAAAGCTAGCATTAAAAATGAAGAAATGAAAAAAGCTGGGATTCGCGTTCCAAAAAACTTTAATAATTTACCGGAACTAATTGAAGCGATTTATCATCGACTTCTTGCTGAAGGGACAATTGATAAAGAAACGTCAAAAAATGTACCTAATCTCCCTGAGGATTACACAGCGGCCATTAACGCTGGAAAAATTAGAAAAGAAACTAATTTTATATGTACGATTTCAGATGACCGAGGGGCCGAAGCAAACTATGCAGGTGTTCCAATTAGCCAATTAGCGATGCCTGATACCGGTTACAATATTGGTGACGTTATATCCTTACTTTGGTTTAAAAAACGATTCCCGAAATGGACATCAGACTTCATTGAATCGGTTATTAAAACAGTAGCTGACCATGGACCTGCCGTCAGTGGAGCTCATAACGCACGTGTTTCAGCTAGAGCAGGAAAAGATTTAATATCTTCGTTATGTTCTGGAATATTAACTATAGGGCCCAAATTTGGAGGCGCTATTGATGGAGCTGCTAAATATTTTAAGTATGCACTTGATAATAATTTAGACCCACGAGAATTTGTTGCTGATATGAAAAAGAAAAATATTCCTATTCCAGGAATTGGGCATCGAATTAAATCGGTAAGAAATCCGGATAAACGTGTAGAAGAACTGAAACGATATGCTAAAGAATATTTTCCTTCTTGCGAACTTTTAAAATATGCAGAAAAAGTTGAGCAAGTAACTACTGCGAAAAAAGATACGCTTATTCTAAACGTAGACGGAACCATTGGTGTTCTTATGGTCGATATGTGGAGAAACAATGGGTACTCGGAAACAGAAATTGATGAACTTATTCGTTCTGGAACATTAAATGCCTTTTTTGTAATCGGACGGACGATAGGGTTTATTGGACATATTCTTGATGAAAAACGACTCAATATGCCACTTTACCGCCATCAATTTGATGATATTTTGTATGACGTAAAAGAAGCTGAAGAACTGGCTCCCGTTACGAACTAAATTTGTAAAATCAATCTAGATTTGGGTAAAAAACAAGACTTGGTTTAGCTATAGGTGTCTTAAGAAAGGGCCAATATCATTGGGGGATAAGTCTTTCAAACTGACATCTGCTCAGTTTGAAAGCAAACGAATAGTCACTTTTGTAGCCGCTATTCACACCTATGTTATGCTTGGGGAAATAAAGTTCTTTGGTTTGTTTCTCAACCGTTCAATATTTGAAAATAGCATTCCTCTTTTAGGATTGTTTTGCTGGCAAATACTACCATGTTTATTAAGTGTAAAAATGGGGTACTAACTGTTATTATAAACTAAAAAATAAGGAGTCCCTTGCTTATGAGCGTTATCATCTTTTTTATCCCCCTTTTAATTGGATTATTTTTCTTGTTTCGTTCTTATATGATTAATCGTACATTCAATACAAACCCCAGTGACTCGAACATAAATACCATTTACGACTCTCTCCACAAATCAAGCCGTGTTTTTTTAATTCAGCAGGGGAAAATCATAATTATCACACTCATATCCATCATTTCACTCTTAAGTATATATACCCTTTTAATCTATTTTATAAGACCCGATGACGATCTATTACATTCTTTCATTTTATTTACACTCACATTCGTATTAGGTGCTTTTTTATCCTGGATTGCAGGGTTCAAAGCTATCCAACAATCCACAGGGTCACTAGGTCGTTTGATTGGCTCTCTCTCTCAAGATTACCTAAACCCTACAAAACTAAAGCAATTGGGGCTTAGTATCTCAATGACCGTTTTTGGTCAGGCTCTCATTCATTTAACACTCTTATATTTAATAATGGATGTTATCTACTCCCCTCACTTTTTAGGCCTATTTGCCCAACTCGATTGGCCATTATTAAATGAGCTAATCGCATCGGACCTAAAAGGGCCTACCTACCTCCATTTAAGTTTCATTGGACTGGGGTACTGTTTAGGAACCTCCTCACAAGCTCTTTTTACGACGGTTGGGGGTAGCATATTTGCTAAAACCAATGACATATCGGCCGATCTTCTAGGTCAACTTGATTTTAACGTAGATAAACATAATTTATCCAACCCATCTATTATCGCAAGTTATGTCGGCAACCATATCAAAAATGTATTTAGCTATGCGGTTAATATGTATGAATCCTATATTTTTACTATCATTATATTAACCTTATTCATTGCAGGAAATCTTCATTATAATGAAGAGATTGGTTCTTCTTATTATTTATTTTCCCCCTTATTGATATCCGCACTTGGTGTATTGATTTCCATGATCGTAGCCCAGCTAACGAAATCTAATAAGCTCCATACTCAAAGGCACTATATGGTAAATATAATCTGTTCAAGCCTTTTAATTGGGTTAGTTAGTAGTTGTTTAGTGCCATTAGGGGTCTTTTCGACAAATATACTGATTAGTATTTGGGTAGGTCTGGGATTAGGCCTGATTATTGCAGCGAATTCTACTTGGCAGCAGTCCGGTCCATTGGGCCCTACCAAAACTGTATTAGAGCAGACCCAAATCAGTGTCCTTAACGGCATAACATCAGGAATGTCCAGGGGAATCCTAGCCACTATTATTCCTATTATTGCAACACTCTCATGTATCGCTTTTTGCTTTATTCATTCGGGAGGTGTGCATGCCTTCTGGCCCGCCTTATCGAGTGTAGGATGGGTATCTCTCGGTTGTGTTTCAGTAACCATGTCAAAATTTATTATCGGATCGACAACGGCAGCTACTGATATTGCCTACGGTATCGCTCAAATAACCGACGCCCCAAGCACATTTCAAAACGACACGTTCTCAGCCAACAAAATCGGAAATATCGGCCAAGTAAATATCAACATAGATTCCTTAGTTAACACATTTTTAATAGCCACATTGCTCATTGTTGTGTATATGGACTTTATTTGGTGGCGACTATTCAAAAATTGTCAATCTGCCATTTATTTTGTAGGTGATATTGGCTTTACCGTAATAGAGTCACTTGTAAACGAAGCCAATAACATCCATATGATAGTGGACATCCCATATCGGAAACTACTCAACTTATTTAATGCTGATATGTTAAATCCTGAACTCATCATCGGGCTATTAATTGGTTCTTTTCTACCCTTTGTTTTTATGGCAATTATCTTAATGGCAATTGAATGTGGCCTTAAAAAGGTCAGCCAAAGCATGCACGAACAGCTCACTCAAAACACGAGTATTCTGAATGGTTCTGGGGTACCTGACTACTATCAAGTGATCTTGATTTCACTTAAAAATGCTATGAAGTGGCTAATTTTTCCAGGAATCATCACTATCCTCCTCCCTATCTTCTCTTCAATTCTGTTCGGTATTTCAGGGAGTATCGGCCTCATTATGGGATCTTTAGTCAGTAGCTTTATATTAGGTGCTTATTTAATCCATTCGGGAAATTTATGGCAACAAACAAACCGATTACTCGAACACCAAAGGCAAGGCCAGGAATTAAGCGCTACTTACATTTCCGCGATAGTGGGTAATGCCTTAGGAAACATTCTCAAGGATAGTGTCGGATTCTCACTTAGTATTCTAATCAAAATGACGTTATTAATATTAATTTTTACCTCCTATTTAGCGATCATATTCGAAAGCCTAATGCAATGATTACCCATGCCACACCCCCCCCTTTTGGATTAAAACCCATGATATTGTCGGATGTTTTTATTACCCGGTGTCAATCCGTTCAACCCCCTTTTTTTACTGAGTCCGGGAGCGACGACGTTAACTTGATCCCGTTTATAACTGAGATTAAATCTTTATTGGACAACAAATATTCCAAAATCCAACTCACCTACAACCCGTCAACAGAAAGGCAAACCCATATCCTGTGCAAAGTGAATCTAGCCACCATTATAATCGAAGAAAAAAAATCGATTAAATACAGAACCTTTATTTATGATCTAAAAACACGACTATTAACCATTAACAACCGACCGTCAACTCGAGAAATGCAAGTAAAGTTTTTAGCCAAAGCACAATGGTTTATCAGCCAAATAGATAATCCAAAAATGACGGTTGCTGGCATCGTAGAAGGAGACTCTAATGATAGAATCTAGTCCCAATTTAGGAAGGGCTGCAGGACAATTGAAACGCATAGAAACAAAAAAGCCCGCCCAAACAAAAAGTGTTCCGTTACTTCGCCCCAAACGATATAACCTAAAACTCGCGTTAAAAGGCTTTGTCACGGTCGTTTCAACTATTCTAAAAATCCCTTTTTCAGCTATAGTTGGTGGCGTCAAAGGCGCACAAAAAGGATTGGAAGGCCTCCCCACTATTACCCCCTACGCAGCAGTACGCACATCATCCACTCCATCTAAGATACTAATCGGTACAGTAAGCGCAATTTTTGGACCTCCTGCAAAGCTCGTAATCGGGACAACAGGAGCACTTTTAGGCTTCGTTGCAGGCACTTTCGTGGGGTTAGCTCAGGGTACGAAGAATCTATTGAACTTAATGCCTAGTAGCTCGTTGCCGCCTGCTAAGGCTCGTCTTTTGGATTTAATAAACGATGACGCCACAGATCCCTTTTGCGGCGTGATTGCAGGAAACCTCCCATTATCCGAAATGTTTACGGAAGGAAATAAGGAAAGTTACCAAAAAATTGAAACTGCGGTCCTCAAATCTTTTCAAGAGTCAATGGGAAAACCACTTAAAGACCATACATTTAAACTCTTTTCCAAAGAAGACATAACCGCTGCTTGGATCAACAAGCAACGATTTAATGGAGCAATGAGTGATGCTCATTTTTTTTCTTTAATAGAAAGAGGAGACCAATTACTAACCGGCTCGGAAAACGATTTCGAAAAAACAAAGTCAAGTGCTGGACCAGAAAAATCTGACACCTTAGCGTTAATGTGGGGAGTACAAGCACTAGTTGGTAAAGAAGGGTTTGAAAAAGGCGCCACACGGGTCCGATTAAAACCTGAAATGGCCATGCGCTTATATGATGGGCTATCGCAAGCAGGCGCCCATTCGAGGGCTAGCACACATGCCCAACTTTCACGAGTGCTTGATAATGGTCTAGGAATAGATATTCCAACCGAGTCCTTTCGAAAACATGCTCCTTTCGGCCTTGGTGCATTACTTGCTGTCCCAACCTATCAATCAGATGCTGACGCCGAAAAATACAAAGATGTTCCTTATAAAACCCGTTTGGCGGAAATGAAAAAAAACAACAAGGACATTGATATTTTATTTAAACTAGAAGATTTCGGATTTGAAGACCAAATTTCCCACTCGGTTACTCACGTTTTAAAGGTGGCCGATAAACGTGGTATTTATCGCGAAAGTAAATTGGTAAAAACTGCACAAAGCAAGGTTTTAACGGGCGATAGCAAAGCTAAGTTTAAAAACCAACCGTCTCGTAAAGAACACCAGAGCGCCCTACCAAAAGATCAGCAGAAAGCATTGCAAACCCTATCCAAAGTCCTCCTTTCAAAGCCACAATTCCAAAAATATGGGATCAAACGATCTGTCAGAATTAGTTCTTCCCCATTTGAAGATAAAATTGGTGGAAAATCTGCACAACATCCATTAGTGTCTTTTATAAAATCAGTCGAAAATTGGGCTAAAAATTCACCCACCGATGCCGATACAACCATTTATAAATCTGCACAACTTCCATTAGGGTCTTTTATAAAAGCAGTCGAAAATTGGGCTAAAAATTCACCCTCCGATAACGATACAACCATTTATAAGACCGAACTAGATATACTCAAACCCCTATTTGATAAAGCCAAAATATCCGACCGATTTGAAGGTATGGAAGTATTACGTGATCTCACACATCCAGACTTTCGTGCAGGTGCAAACCTAAATCGAGCCTTAGCATCAAAAGACATCCAAAATTTCAGGACCATTGTTGCAGACTTTCATCGTAGCGTTCGATTCACCACCATTTCTGGATCTGTAAACTCGGGAGCACCTGCCCCATCTACTCCATCCGCCGCCTCACAACTGGGTAAATTATGTGACGCCCTCGGCCTACCTAAACAGGCTCAAACCATTCGAAACACCTCCCTACCAAAATTACAAGCTACCCTAACCGGCATGCAAAAAACCGAATTCGCTAAAAAAGATCCAAACTCGGTCTTCTTAAATTTTC
>JABIQV010000135.1 GCA_018699495.1 bacterium
GGTTTGCTCTCTGAGATAAAATCCACAATCGCTTAGCATATTTTCCCGTTACATTATGCAGAATAGATACATCATGCTTCGTAACCAAATCAAATAGACTATCCGATGTAATATGTCGAGAATGAACGACGAATCCCATTTGATTCAAATGTGCCCGACTATCAAATCCGATCGATTGACTCTCATCATCAAAGACAACACATATCGTTAAACTCGCCTTAAACCACTCAACTTTTTGCTCAGAATACGCACATACACCTTCACCATTTAATAACTTTATTGTTTTAGAAACCATATCCGTTGCCGAAATATCATCGCTACAAACAGTATAAGGACAATGCTCGTGAGGACAAAAATGGTCGCAATTTACCACATTTCGAATTAAAAAATGTCGATTATTAAGTGGCCCCCAACTCAACGGCTTAACACGTTTTGAAGGAAAAATCGCCAATTGTGGACGCTCCAAAGCAGATGCTAAGTGAGATGGTCCCGTATCAACGCCAACATAAACATCTAAAAGACTTAAGACTCCAGCTAGGGTTTTCAAATCCGTTTTCCCAACGCAATCCAACAACGACCGCTTAACAAGACGTTTTATTGCCGTTCGATACTCTTTCTCTTTTTCTGTATGCCCTGTGATGACAATATCGCAATCTAATTCTTTCGATAATTCATTAATGTAGGAAGCGTATTTTTCAGGAGTTAATGGCCGATTTCCTCCACCAACACCTAAATGTATGCCCACAATGGGTCTTATCGTCTTGCGTCCTAACTTTTGTAACAATTTTTCAGCCTTCTCTTTACCCTCTTTAGGGACAGGAATAGTCAACGAAACATCGTCTTTAAACCGAATACCCAACGATTCCGCCAGCATAAAATTATAATGAACAACGTGTTTGGGCTGATCAAATGAACGATAAAAAAGCCCATATTTTCTTAAAACAGGCCATAATCCAAGTTTTGCTTTATCTCCTAAATTATACTTAATCCCAGCAAAATATGCCCCCCAACATGTTTTTGACTCTGAATAATAATGGACCGCGCAATCAAATCCAAATGACTTTATCCATTTCACGTAACGAAAAAATCCAAAAAGAGAGGTTACTTTCTTATCAATAATTACGTCATCGATATAAGGTAAGTGTTCGATAAGTTGACTATTGATAGGGGATGCTAAAACGGTAATCGATAGGTTAGGTAAAGCTTCTTTAATTGCCTTTATAGCAGGCAAGGTTAAAATCATGTCGCCAATAGCATCTGGGCGAACAATTAATAGTTTGGATATGTTCTCAACTGGTAGATTCTTCATAGCAACTTATAATATACCACGGGCCGTCTTTTTTAGGATAATAGGATGGTAACATTATGCAAAAAAAGCACGCTTCCTCCACATAAACGAATCAAAACTAATTAATTCTCAATACGGTCTAATTTAAACCAAGTCCAAATTGAAATACCTATTTCCAAGTTTGTATCCCATGTATGCTTATGCCCACCTATAAATATGGAAATAGGCATTTCAATTTGGGCGAGCTATAAGTACACTTATACTCTATGAAAATTGGTATTTATGATTCTGGAATAGGAGGTCTTTCTGTCTTAAAGGAACTGCTCCCTGTTTTTCCCACTGACCACTTTATTTATTACGGGGACACTAGAAATGCTCCTTATGGAAGTAAATCGAAAGAAGCCCTCTGGAAAATTAATACTGTGATTCTTAATTTTTTTGAATCAAACAAAATCGATATCCTTATTGTTGCGTGCAATACATCCAGCGCTTTATTTTTAGATGAAATTAAAAAATATAGTAATGTGCCTGTATTTGAGCTCATTCAACCAACAGCTGAAAAAATTAAAATCGATAAGTTCAAAAAAGTAACCGTATTTGGAACAACTAGGACCATTGACTCTCATTGCTACAAAACATCCATTCAATTGCTTGCTCCTAATACAAACGTTCAAGAAATAGCGTGTCCTCTATGGGTACCATTTATAGAAACCTCTTCTTTAATAGATACTAACGAAATATCAATTTATGCAGACATGTCAGAAAAAGTTTTACATGCCATTAACTGGGAAACTGAAGCTATCATTTATGGATGTAGTCATTACCCTTTTTTAAACCGTCATTTAGAAAAAACATGGGGTCACAATTCAAGTAACCATCCCGTGAAATGGATAAACCCTGCACAGACACTTGCCTCATTACTTAAAAAAGAAAAACAGCGTATCTCTTCACCAGTGGACTCTGTTCCAAAAATTGAATTTATAATAACGAAATCATCTACACTTTTTACTACTCTCTCTAAACAAATAATTAAAAATAGTACTACCACTCATAATTTAAATATTATTTAAGTCTCAATAAAAAATTCAACCGCTAAGGGTTTTGATAAATAAACAAAATTCAAATAAACTACAAACAAATGAATACTATAAATCCAATCAAGCCATACACGGTTACCTTGTATCTATGTTTATTTCTAACATTAAGTTTCTTTTCACAACTAAATGCATCCATTAATCAATTACCACTAACATCTATCAGTTACTACGAAACCCTAATCCAATCCGGAATAAACACAACTTTTTCACCACTTACCTGGACAGAAAAAGAATGGAAAACAACAAGTCTAGTAATAGGATCGGGACTAGTCTCTTATATAATTGAAACCGATATAAAAAAGTGGGTAGACGCCCAAAACTCAAATTTAATAAACACTATGGGAAACCTAGGCGACTCATTTGGCTCCCCCTATCTACTCCTACCCCTAACCGCCTCTATTGCTGGATATGGATTTCTATCGAATAACACAAAATTAACAGACACATCCGTACAAGCATTTTCTGCA
>JABIQV010000136.1 GCA_018699495.1 bacterium
TATTGGAAAAATGCTGCTTTATGGAAAAAGGTAATTTCAGGATTTGTTTTTGGACTTGGCTTTGGATTACTCATTGGACTTTTTAAAACAAAAATAGACCCTAACTCAACATTACGAACCATAACTCAACTCATTCCAGGCCTCTCTTTTGATGGCCTAACTTCAATATTATCGGCTGGCGGTAAATTATTCATAAATGCAATTAAGATGTTAATTGTTCCTCTTATATTTTCTTCCCTTATTGTTGGAATCACAAGTATGAAAGACCTAAAAAAAATGGGTCGAATAGGTTTGAAAACGTTTGGACTTTATCTCTTAACAACTTGTTTTGCAATCACAGTAGGAATTGTAGTTGCTAAAGTAATTGAACCTGGATCTTTCATGAAAAGTTACTATGCAAGTAATCCAGGGGTAATCGAGCAAATGATGGAAGGCACATCAGAATCTAAAGCATCGCCATCCTTTTTAGATACGCTAACGGGAATCATCCCAAACAATCCCATTAATGCGATGGCAAACGGTAATGTGCTACAAATCATCGTTTTTGCTCTTCTTTTTGGAATAGCAATAAATATGGCAGGAGAAAAAGGAAAACCAGTCAGCGATTTTTGTAACAGCCTCGCGGAAATTATGTATAAACTAACCTACATAGTTATGGAGTTAGCCCCTTACGGAATTTTTTGCCTGATGGCTTGGGTAAGTTTAATATTTGGAACCGCCATTTTAGCTCCTCTAGCTATGATGGTATTTTCTCTTTATTTGGCGTGCGCCATTCATATGTTTGCATTTATTGGAGGAATTATTTTCTTCTTTGCTCAATTGAATCCGATTCCATTTTTTGTAGGATTAATAGATGCCCATTTAGTAGCATTTACAACAACGAGTAGTTCTGGAACACTTCCTGTAACAATTAAATGTGCGGAAAAAAATCTTGGTGTTTCGCCAACTATTTCTAGTTTTGTTCTTCCTTTAGGTGCAACGATTAATATGGACGGAACAGCAATTTATCAAGGTGTATGTGCAATTTTTATTGCTCAAGTATTAAACATCGACCTTACACTAGGGAATTATATTACTATTATCTTAACATCGACGCTTGCATCTATAGGAACGGCAGGAGTACCCGGAGCTGGACTAATTATGTTGAGTTTGGTACTTGAATCCGTTGGTCTGCCAATTGCAGCTATCGCCCTTGTGGCCGGGGTTGACCGTATCTTAGACATGGCTCGAACAATGGTAAATGTTACGGGAGATGCAATGGCTGCTGTCTTAATTGCTAAAAGTGAAAAAGAATTAGACGAAACTATTTATAATCAAAAAGCGACTGTTTAACTTAATGGCTAGTAAGGATGATATAGAATCAAAAACTATCGTCCTTATTGCCCATGGCAGTCGAAAAACAAAGTGATTAATTCCCTTTGAAACTCTTCAAAAATTTTAAATTTAGAACAAAAATATCCTAGTCATAAATTTGAATTGCTAAATTGTATTGGAGAGCATACTGAAAGTATAGATACGATGACATCTATAATTAAAAAGTTAATTATTCCTCAAAAATAAACAGCTGGAGTTGTCGCAAAATATTTAGCCATAAATGATATCGAACACATATAGAGATATAACTATTTACAAAGTCTTGTAATTAAACAGATAAAAAAACCAATACTCCAGACGTTACTATCAGTTTAAAAGTGACGAAACAACGACATCGTTTACAGATACATCAGAACTAAAAGGAATTTGTATAAATGAATCGGGTTTCGTTTTTTCTAAAGGCATCCCCGAAATAGAAGAAAAAGAATCCAAAGTCAAACTTGAGCACTTATTTTTATTTAAAAAAGTAAGGGACTCTCCTTTTTTAATTTCCGTTTTAACTTGAATCCAAATCCCTTGGTCCTTTATCACTTTTTTTACCAGGCCGACATACATATTCGTTTTAAGGTAGCCATTAAAATCATAGCTAATCGAATCACCCGATGGTCTTTCCGACAAACCACCTCTTTCAAAACTACGATTTGACGGGCCATTTAACTCTTCTTTCATTCCAATAGAGACATCATAATCATCAATTAATTTTCGATACACTCTCAACGTGTTTGCGACGTAAAAATTAGACTTCATTCGCCCTTCAATTTTTAGCGCATCAATACCACTTTTTAAAAATTCAGGCACCAAATCGGCACCATTCAAATCTTTAGCATTCATTATATGAGAAGAAAACAGAGTTTTATCATCTTTAATGACATCAAATTTATGTCGACATGTTTGTATGCATCCACCTCTATTAGAATCTCTTCCAGACGTATAATTCGAAATCACACATTTACCAGAATAACTTGCACACATCGCACCATGAATAAATGTTTCAATTTCAACACCTGTTTCTCGTCGAATCATCGAACAATCATCTAAACTACATTCTCGAGCAAGAACCAATCGCTTGACCCCGTACTCTTTCCAAAAATTAACGGTATGCTGATTGGTAACGCTTGCTTGCGTCGATAAATGAATAGGAACAGTTGTATGTTCTTTTGTTAAACTCAAAACACCCAAATCAGAAATTATAAATGCATGAGGCTGTAAAACCTCTAGTTCATCTAAATGGTGCTTTAATTTTTCCAAATCAGTGTTCCTAGCAAACCCATTCAATACAATATACATCTTTTTATTAATTGAATTTGCATAATGAATCGCATGCTTAAGCTCGGTTAAAGAAAAATTGTCAGAATACTTCCGAAGACCAAAAACAGGTCCCCCTACATAAACAGCATCCGCGCCGTTGTCATAAGCTAATTTTAATTTTTCGAAATTCCCACCTGGTGCAACTAGCTCTGGTTTTTTTACTTTTTGTGCCACTAAATTAATTACCTATCCTTTTAAAGTTCGCCCAATCGTTATAATTCATTGATGCTGTCCCCTATTCCAATGTCCCAGTGCCTTCCCCGAAGAAATAACGTCTTCAATACATTTACTTATTCTAGACCTCTCCATTAACCCATTTAAATCCAAAATCGAAGAAACCTGATATTCAATAATCAATCTTGCCTCATTTTTTTCTCCCGAAAGAGCCGCCAGTCCTTGAGTTAAACTATAACAACACATCTCTGAAATAGAGAGGCCCTCATGAGACATTTCTTTTTTAGAATTATTGCCAATTAAAGAAATATGTTCTTCCTTTAAATAATCCTCTGGACGAACAAATCCTTCCTTACGATTATCCAAAATATAAGGTGCCTTTCTATCCAACGCCAATTGAGCAGCCCCTTCAACACCTCTAAATACTGTATATCCAGACAAACAGTCTACAGAATCCAAAATATTAGCCATCATTTCTTTATAAGGAGGATGTGTGTAGCCCGTTACAAAAACAGTTTGTTTCGCCCTAAAAGGCAGTAAACATTTTTCTAAAGTTGCTAATAATGGGCGTTTTAACATATTTTTTCTCAATTCAAACAAAGCAGCTAATTCTGGAAAAAATGTATCTAAATCTATGTATCCCCACCCTACAGAAGGATCCTCTAAAAAGGATTTTACTTTTTTCATTGTTAAAAGTGGATTCTTTTTAGCGTCTATTAAAATCTTATGTGCAGTTACACCATACTTTGGACTAACATCAAAGGATCCATGAACAATACAAGAAATACCCATCGCACCTAAAATAGTAGCCGAAAATAAAGAATAATTGGGTGTTCTTGTAAATCCGTCATAAGCATTTGCAATATCAATGACGACCGGAACAGATAATTTTTCATATTTTGAAAAACTAAAAAAAGTGTGCAATCCGGCAATATTTTCTTCTTTAGTTTCTCGTTTCAAACGAAGCCCTTCTAAAAACATTGCTTTTGCCCACGATTCAATATCCGTATTTAATACCAACGTCATTCCTAAAGACATTTCGTCATCACTTAAATTTTCATACTTTATTAATTGCTGAATTAAAGCTAAAAACCCAACCATTTTTTCACTAAATTCGACACCATCAATATTACAATTTCCATTTTTTATTGATTGATTATTAGAAAAAACAAATAAAAGTAAAGATAAGGCTGGGAAAAACTCATCAAGCTTTTGCTTTAACTTTTCCTTATATAAATGTTCTATGTCAGTGGAAGGCAACATCACAAATGCAATACACAATGTAGCAATTGTAGTTAACGATACCGATTCATCATCGATCAAACTTAAAAACAAATTACATTCATCCTCAGACAAATGTTTCCCCATAGTTTTTCCAATCCCTTTTTTTCGTAAAAGGGATAAAAGTTGATTCTGTGATTTTTTTTCGTTATTAGTGTTCATTTATTTTTTAATTAATTACCGATAACAAGCTATTACTACAATATAGACGACATATGAGACCAAATATGACAAAGAAAAAAGCCTTGGAATAACTGTCTTCTTAGTTAAAAAAAGAACCAATGGAATAGCCAATGTTGCACAAGAAATTATTCCAACCTCAATCAATAAAGACGAGGAGAAAGGCAATATAGTAATCATCCCACTTACAGGCAGCACCAATAAAATATTAAAAATATTTGATCCTATTATATTTCCAAACGCTAAATTTATTTGCCCTTTTTTTACAGAAATAACCGAAGCAAATAATTCTGGAAGGGATGTCCCTATAGCCAATAAAAATAGAGATAAAAACGTTTCAGATAATCCTAATATATGAGAAAGAGAGGTAATTGCAAAAACAACAATCTTAGCCCCCAATAAAAGACCAACCAACCCTCCTATAAATAAAGCAACCATCGAATATACAGACCCGTCAGTCAAAGATGGTTCAGAATATCTTGGAGCTGTTTTCAATAAATAAATCATGTAAAAAATAAAAAAAGCAAACATAATACAAGATTTAATAAAATTTAAATTTAAAGACCCTAAAAACGAAGAAGATGAAGCGACCGAACCTAACGGTAAAAAAAGACACCCTACAAAAACTACTAAAGCAATAAATGACACCCATAAATTTTTAAACAAATGTTTATCTGTAATTTTAAATTGAACAATAAGACCAGATACACCAAAAATAAGTAAAAGATTAGCAATATTACTTCCTAATACATTTCCATAAACCAAGTCAATTTTTCCCTCAAAACTAGCAATCGCATTCACAATTAATTCTGGTGCAGACGTACCAAAGGCGACAAGTGTTAACCCTATTATAAATTCAGGAACATTATATTTAGCTGCAAGCTTGGAAGAACCATCGACTAAAAAGTCGCCACCTTTCCATAAACAAGCAAAACCAATAACTAAAGCCACTAACGCTATTATCATGAATCAAAGTATACAAAATTACGGAAATATAACCAAATTTGAAAAGAGAAGGTATCCTTGAATCCTAAAGTTTAAAAGAATAAATTAAAGTACCAAACAAACTTAATAAGTTTCTTCCAAAAAATTAGAAATTTGATGATTTACGTCTGCCGAAAATGCCTGATCAGAAAATGACCTTTCTCTAACCATGTCTGGTTTATGCTTAATATCATCCATCATCTGCTGTAATAATGTGTTAAACCTATAATTGAATTCTTGTCGCTTTTTTTTGACAAAACTCACAAAAACTTTGTTTTCAAACGGTTTAAATCTTAACGCTTCTTCAGAGTTTGGAATATCAACAGATAACGACTCCGGTAAATCTTTTTCTTTATTTAATTTGAATAAAACATTTTCAAATGCTTGTGGATACAATTTTATATACTTCTTAAGACGTCCTTTATTCTCATTTGTTTCAAAAACTGACTGCAAATTAGAAAAGGACGTTTCTACCTTTTTAATCATATTTCCCCCCCCAGCTCAACATGGTTACTGTTTATAAAAATACCCCTTTTAGCGTTATCTTAAACCTACTGTTTTACATAAATACTTTGAAACCATAATTCAATAAATCACGTCTACTTAAGGACGCTTCAAAATCTAGAAAAACTCAATGCATTATGAGCGTCACAATCTTTTTCAACATCAATCAAATCAATCATAAATAAAATAGATTTTTTTATATTTTCAATGTTTTGTCCAAAAACAGATAAAATATCTTCAACTGAGTCTGGTTTTTTTACACCATCAACGCCGCTATCATAATCTGTAATCAACGATATATTTACAAAGGCCATTTCCAATTCTTTAGCCAATACAACTTCAGGGTATTGCGTCATATTTACAACTTCCCATCCCTGTTCACTAAACCATTTAGACTCTGCCTTCGAAGAAAATCGAGGCCCTTGAATAACAACCACTGTCCCCGAATCATGACAAACGACACCCGTCTTTTTAATAGAGTCACTAGCAACAGTTCTTAAATAATCACTATAAGGGTTTGCAAAAGACATATGAGTAACAGCAGGTCCATCGTAAAACGTATCAACCCGTCCAGTCGTTCTATCAACAAACTGATCAACAACAACAAAATGACCTGGTTCTATATTTTTTTGTAAACTTCCAGCTGCAGATGGACTAATAATAAATTTAACTCCCAACGCTTTCATAGCCCACATATTCGCGCGATAATTAATTTTATGAGGAGGAATCGTATGATTTTTACCATGCCGTGGTAAAAAAGCCACTTTCTTACCATTTCTTTCTGCCAAGGCTATTTTATCTGAAGTTGGACCGTAAGGCGTTTCTACAGTGACTTCTCGTACGTTATCTAACAAAGAATAAAAGCCAGACCCTCCAAAAATTCCAATTGACGCTGATTCTGACTGAGAATTTTCTAATAATTTCATATAAACAGTTTCCTTTCATTTAGTCGAAGAATACACCAGAAGTTGCTACTGGAGTCTAATATAAACTATATCCTTCTCGAACATAATACTCAGTAGCGAGCCGCAAGGTGTTTTATTTTTCACAAAAACATACTAATCTTTAGCTTAAGTATGAAACAAAGTTACACGTTTATTATATGGTTAGGTACAGGACTTCTTGCAAGCATTTTAAGTGTTTCACTTTCCATCGCTCATCCGGGAAAAGTAGACAAAACAGGAGGTCATCATAACCACACCACTAGCGTCTATCATTTTCATACAAAAATTCAATCAGACACCAGATCAGGCCCTTCACAAATCAAACCAGAAAAAACACGCGCTGAACTACAAGTCCTTCTTTTACAAGTCTCCTTGAAATATCTAGGACTTTACTCTGGCGACTTAAATGGAAAAGTGACTAACAAAACGACTCATGCGCTTAAATCATTCCAACTAAATAAAGGTCTAGTCATTACAGGCTTTGTCGACGACGAAACAAAAGATAACTTATTCGATGATCTTAAAAAGAAACCTTTAAATTATTAAGTATGAACCCCAATTTTTAGAATTAGAAAAAAATACCCATTTAAGGAGACAACGTGAAAATTATTAGACGAAAAACAAAGACAGTGACAATTGGTAACATTAAAATGGGATCCGACCACCCAATTACCATACAATCAATGACAAATACAATGACCGCGGATGTAAAAGAAAGTGTAAAACAAATAAAAACACTTGCGGATGCTGGCTCAGAACTTGTTCGTATAACTGTCAACGATTTTGAAGCCGCTTCCGCTGTCCCTGAAATTATTCACCAATTAAATGACCTTGGATGCAACGTCCCTATAATAGGTGATTTCCACTATAACGGACATATTCTCCTAACTAAATACAAAAAAGCAGCACAAGCGTTAGGAAAGTACCGAATTAATCCAGGAAACGTAGGCAAAGGCAAAAACAAAGACGACAATTTCGCTACAATGATTAAAGTTGCTATGGACAATGATAAGCCGATTCGAATTGGAGTAAATTGGGGGTCACTAGACCAAGACCTTTTTACAGAATTAATGGATATTAATGGCAAAATGAAAACCCCTAAATCATTCAAAGACGTAATTTACGATGCAATGGTAAAAAGTGCATTAACAAGTGCTGAATATGCAGAATCATTGGGTCTTAAAAAAGATAAAATTGTATTAAGTGTGAAAATGTCAGACATGCAAGATATGGTGGCTGTCTATCTTCAATTAGCATCTAAGTGTGATTATGTTCTTCATTTGGGACTCACGGAAGCAGGCAGTGCAACAAAAGGAATGACTGCAAGCTCTGCAGCATTAGCGGTACTTATGCAACAGGGAATTGGAGACACTATCAGAATGTCTTTAACACCAGAACCAAATATAGGCCGAGAACTTGAAGTTATTACGTGTAAACACCTTCTCCAGGGAATGGGATTACGTTACTTTATGCCGAGTGTTACCAGTTGCCCAGGCTGCGGACGAACAAATAGCGATAAGTTTATTTACCTAACAGAAGATGTAACAAAATATATCGAACAAAACATGCCCGGATGGAAGGCAAAATATCCAGGAGTCGAAATGCTTACCGTTGCCGTTATGGGGTGTGTAGTAAATGGACCCGGAGAATCAAAACACGCGAATATTGGAATTAGTCTGCCAGGTAATAATGAAAACCCAGGAATTCCTGTATATAAAGACGGGTCTTTCTATAAAACATTAAGAGGCGATGACATTAAAGAACAATTTTTGGATATTTTAAGTGTTTATATAGAAGATAAATATTCTGAAAAAACTGTTATTTCTGGCAAATAATTATCTATTGGTAAGTAATGTGTGAACGAGTTAAAATCGACCAATGCTGGCATCACTATTAGTTGGAACTGAGCGTACCTAACTAAAATCCTCCGGAAAACCTACCCAAAAAGAGTCATCCAGTCTTAACTCAATCTGATTTTAAAAATCGAATAGCTAAATATCTAAACGACCGTTTATCGTCATTTTGAAAAGGGACAATAAACAGAGTTACCAAATAGAAACGTCCATCTTTGTCTGTGTTTTTAACGTCACCACTCCAAACATCACCGTTTTCTATGGTTTTCCACATTGTTTTTATAAAGTCTTTAGAATGATGTTCCGAATTTATCAACTGATGTGTGCTGCCAACTAATTCGTCCCGGTTATATTTCGAATGGTCAGAAAACTTGTCATTAACATGCTCAATAATGCCATTTCCATCAATAATCGCGACAGACGCTAATTGATCGAGAGCATACTTATAATTTTTCAATTCTCTTGCAATCTTCTTTAATTGTTTATTTTGCTTATCTAAAATTATCTGTTTTCGTTGATAACTAACATTAAAAAAATACAACCCAAAAAATAAATTCAAAAACACAGAAATAACTGAAAATTGATAGATCATAGCTTCAAACTGAGGAGAGATACCCCCTATAATAGGCCCACCTGCTCCAAATCGTTCTACTAAAAAAAAACCAATAACTGTAAACATAACCGTAATAGCAATACTTCTAACTTGGTTCGGTTTAAAAACTAAAAGCGGATAAAATACAAACACGATTAAAAATAAATGAAAGCCACAATCCTTGCCAAGTACAACGGCAATACAGCACAACCCTATCAATACAGAAATAATAGTGGACCACTTACTTAATTTTTGAAAACTAAAGTCATTAAGGACGTAGGATAAACTAAGGCCAGCTAATACAGCACCTGTTATTTTAATTAATAGCGTAAATTTCAAAATAACGGAAATAACAAAAAATATGAAAAATACAGCTAAGGAAAGCTGAAGGGTTTGAAAATAGACATTGGTTTGCTTTTCTTGCATTTCAAATTTAAATTTCCCATTTTTAAGAAAACTCAAACACATTTAATTAAACATCTTGCTACCGTAACAAGATATCGTTGTTATTTATGTATAGTCGCCCGTTTTTTTGACCCAATAACTTGAATCATAAACGAAACCCATGCCGCTAAAAAACATACCCCCCCGACGGGCGTAATTGCTCCAAAAACTGGGAGTCCTATAAATGAAAGCGCAAACAAACTGCCACAAAAAAATAAAATACCATATAAAAACAATCGTGCAGGTAAAAAACTAGCCGAATCATTAATCAAGCCTCCGCCATAAAATCTTACAACCCCATACAAAATGAGCCCAAACGAATGCCACATCATGTACCTTACACTTGTTTGAACGATACTCAATTGATACTCGCTAACAATTTCTTTCAGCCCATGAGTAGCAAAAGCTCCCAATAAAACTGATACAAAAGCAAAAAACAATCCCCCCACAACTATTGTTCGGGAATAATCACTTTCATCCGACATATTAAATGGCCTCTTTTCCTTAACTTTAAATATCATAGTACGTCCATTTAATATTACTTTAAAAAAACAGTCAACGTAGCCACCTTTTCTGTAACACCTCAAAAAAAAATGAATCTACGTCTAAACTTCGTCTGTATTATTCATTAAATACGCAACCTTATCTACACGCAAGGTGAACATGATTTATAGTTATCCATCCAAAATTTGGTTCGGCCTATGAGGTATAATTGAGCAATGGTTCTTAATTCAATCCGGTAGTTTTTAAAAAACTAGAAAATTGTCACACCTTAACAATAATATACTGAGGAAGTAAACATCGTCCGCCTAAAGGCTCCATGAATCGATTAAACGAAGACACTGCCCTTTTTTCGACAAAGGCAGCTCCCAATACAGTTGTTATATCTCTGTCTGTTACAAAACTTTTTTTAAATTTCAATTGTTCATCCAGACATGTCAATTCCTTTAAAATCAATGTACTATCGTTAGGACCCGGGTTTTTAACCCTCCAATTCCCATTTGTAGCACGTGAAGTAATGGCATAATGATGAGGCGTAAAAAGTGGCGGCCTACCCTTCTCCTGGTATCTCGAAAAAACCATTGGATGATGAACGATAACGGCATATCCATCATCTATGAAATTTGAAATTTCTTTAGCATCTAGAGCACGATATTCCAAAATTGTTTCCGGTAACGACTGTAATGACGATGTTATCATTGCCATATCTAAAGGTATTCGGTCCAATGCGGCGGGCATACCTTCAGTTACAGCCACCTGTTGAAGCCTAGACAACCTATATAAATCAGATCGGTAATGTTCCATAATTTTAGTAGATATGTCTTTCGGAATATGCGGATAAAATGTGTCGAAATGAGAAGCTAAACAAGATTCATTCTTATTATAAGATACAGTAGGTAACGAACGATGTTTAGAAAACAAAGCTTTATTTAACCCGATAGGCAAGGAAAATATCTGCCCCTTAAAAAAATTAGTACCCGTAACACCATTCATATTAAATTATCGATTATTATTATTTAAAATTTCATTTAAACTAAAAAAATCAACTATCTATAGCAAACTGTTTTAAGACATCTAAAGAGACGATATCAAGCATAGATTCATGAGTGGCCGACAAAACTATATGAGGTGCACATCCAGCGTCATAGGCTTCCTTCCATCTTAAAGCACACAAACACCATTTATCGCCTGGTTTTAATCCGGGAAACTGATAGTCTGGGAATGGTGTCGACAAATCGTTCCCTACAGAGGTAGAAAAAGATAAAAAGGAGTCTGTCGCAACAATACAAACTGTATGTAAGCCACGATCTTCAGGATGTAATTCACATATCCCATTCCGAGTAAATCCAGTTAACGGCTGCATGCAACACGCTCTGAGAACCGTTCCTATTACATTTTTTTGAAATTTGTTAATCATACAAACAAAATTATATGATTAAAAATTCTTTTTGAAAAGTTTTAACTTAATAACGTATACTAAATTATATGCTATTAAAATTAATTCGATTTAGCCTGGGAAACCTAATTATCTTTCTTAATTGGATAATTCCTCCACTTAAGCAAAAAAGGACCAAAGAAGATCAGACTATTAATGATCAAAAAACAAAATTTATAACTCTCTATCAATTTCATCTTTGTCCATTTTGTGTTCGAGTCAGACGAAACATCAAGCGATTAAATTTAACCATTAAATACAAAGACGCAAAAAGAAACACGGTTCACCGTGATGAACTAAAAGAAGGTGGAGGAAAAGTCAAAGTTCCTTGCTTAAAAATAGAAACTAACGATGAAATTACATGGCTTTATGAATCAAAAATGATTATTAATTATTTAAATACCCAATTTGATAATTCAAATTTAATACACTAATTCTCACTAAACCTGATAAAAAAACTCGTTATACTAGCTATGGTCTCAATTTAAATAACGAACGAATATAACCATCTAACTATTAGCGGAATGGCCATAAATTTAACTTGCTTGAATTTTCCAATTTATGATAAAATTCTCAACGGAGAGTTGGCAGAGTGGTCGAACGCGGCGGTCTTGAAAACCGTTGAGTCGCAAGGCTCCAGGGGTTCGAATCCCTTACTCTCCGCCATAATATTTCTTGTAACCTTGCATTAAATCGGCAAGCTATCTTTTCATGGAATCTTCAGCCTTTATATTTTAAATAGGCTTAGTCAACGCTATCAAATAGTCAATTTTTCCTCTTAGTAAGCATCATATTTCTATTTGTCCTTCTAATTCTGTTACAGGACATATTGATGGATCTACAGCCTTTGTAAAATCAACCCTGAGACTTTCGTTTAAAGTTTATATTTTGAGAATTAAGTAAACGTCCCACCCACCCATATAAGCTGGGCTAGAAGAACCAAACTCAATAAGTTTTATTGCATTTCCTATGCCGATATCGTCTGTAATGTTACGTTCTACAGCAAAAGCAAAAGCGGTTAACATTTCTGTGTTATCTGCACCAGAAAGCACAATTCCAAAATTACGGTAATAAATATCCGCCCAATATTGTGTCACTCGAGAGCTTTTTGCATCTTGACGACTGCTTACCCACCCATCAACTACCCAATTAGAATCGATAGTATAACGTAACCCTCCTGCTAAATCACCTGTGTTCACAACAGATCCCAATATCGAAAAA
>JABIQV010000137.1 GCA_018699495.1 bacterium
GTTCCCATTATCATCGAGTCAACAATTACAGATGCTTTGACTTTTCTGAGTTGCATTCCAATTAATTTTGTATAGGTCAGTTTTACTCCGGATACTCTGGCACGAAGCCACATTCCAAAATAATTAAAAACAAGCATTAGTAGTACGAAAAAAATAACTCCTAAACCGATCATTAATAGTTTCATATAAAAATCTCCTTTAAATTTTAAAAATTAACACTATCTTACTGTAATTTTAATTTTTAGATTTGTAGCTAATTACAATCAATTCATTTCTTGCATTTCCAACGACTTGAATTCGATCATTTTTCTCAATGTAACCTACTTCTGAATGACAATCAAATATAGAGTTGTTAAATTGACCATTTCCAATAGGGCGTAAATCCGAAAGGGCAATTCCTATATCGCCAATATTAGGCAACTGTTTCGAAGAGGTGTCAGTTACTTGAAGGGATTCTTTTTTAAAAATATCTGATTTATTCAAAATCGAATTAAATATAGGAATTTGAGAAAGGTGTTCAATAAAATATACGCTAGAAACTAAGGCAACTATGGCGCTCCCAAAAACCATAACCCCGCTGCCATACATTCTTTCTAGATTCCAAGGCGATGAATAGAAATTTTCGGGGACATAAGATAAAAAAAGTGACCCCGTGATAAGTAGAAATCCCAGAATTCCAAAAAGACCAAAGCCAGGTAATACAAAGACCTCTAAGACAACAAATATGAGTCCCAATAAAAATAGTCCCAATTCAAAAACTTCAGCAAATTCGATAATATACTGGCCGCCTAAAGCCAAACTCAAACAAATGACACCAGCAATCCCTGCAAACCCTAAACCTGGTATTTTGAATTCGGTGAGTAATAGAAGCAACCCAATAGATAATAAGATTGAACTAATAGATGCTTGTGTAACAAATTTAGCAAAGGATTCTAAAAATCCAGGTTCAACGAAATTTAACTGGTGATCAGCAATTCCAAGATCTGTTAATAATTCCGAGAGATTCGCCACTGACTGTGATGAGAGACCAAGTTCGGCAGCTTCAGTAGACGTTAAATTTAGAAGTTTTCCTTTTTCAATTGAAAAACTTGAGTCTGAAGTAGGTAGGGTTATCTCGACGTCTTTGTCTACCATTGCCATCGCAAGCGACGTATTAAACTTGTTTTGTTCAGCAACCGCTTTGAATTTTGCTCTAAGAGCGGAAATGTATTTTTCGTCCAATAATTTGCCGCTTGAACCATCTACAGGTGTAGCTGATCCAATAGTCGCTCCATTTTTCATAATGATTTTTTTGCATGACAAAGCAATGAGTGCGCCAGCTGACCATGCCTTATCTTGTATAAAAGCGGTCGAAGAAATGTCGGTATCTAAATCGAGAATGGAATTAGAAATTTGAATAGCGGAATCAACTTGTCCGCCAAATGTATCAATTTTAAAAATTATAGAGGAGGCATTGTTAACCACGGCTTTTTCAACAGATCTGCTGACGAAAGCAGCCAAGCCTGGGTTTATTTCACCTTCTATGGGAATGACATATATATTGTTTTGAGTAGGTGATGAGCTAAAAACAGAAGGGGTCGACTGTATAGTGACAAGGACTAAAAAAGTGAGGCCTAATCTTTTTAGAGATGTGGGGGATAATTTTTTATAAAATAGGAGTAAAAAATTAAAGAACATGAATTAGGACGATCCAATGATTGAAGCGGCCCATCGTGTTCCCGGATTTGTTTCTAATACAATTTTAACAACCATTGTAAGAGGAATAGCTAATAACATTCCAATCGCTCCAAATAACCATCCCCAAAATAACAACGAAATAAAGATAAAGAGAGGAGATAACCCAAGTCCTTTTCCCATGAATTTTGGCTCAATGATACTTCCGATAACGGTATTGATAACAAGGTAAAAACAAAGAATAATTATCGCATGAGTCATATTGTATTGAACAAAACCCAGTAAAATCACAGGAATTGCGGCGATTACCGATCCCACATTAGGAATAAAGTTTAAAAGAAATGCAAGGAAGCCCCACAAAAAAGGATAGTGGATATTGTATAGACTCAAAAACAGAGTCACGCAGACTGCTGTGACAAGGCTAAATAATGTTTTTAAGAACATATATCGGTTAACTTTTTGGATCAGTATTTGAATAAAAGATACCGTTTTATCAGATGTCTTTTCATAAATTTTAGGCCGTTTTGAACCGGCAGTAGAAAGTTTTGAATAAAGTCTAGACGTTTCCATAAGCATAAAAGAAACCATCAATAAAATTAATAAAAACTGTGCGAGAATAGCGCCAACTTGATTTAATCCAGATGAGACAAATTGAAATACGGTCGCTGGATTTACGAGGCTTCGAATTTTAAGTGTGTCGATATTAAATCCAGATGATTCGATAAGGTTAAAAACAACGGCCATTTTTAACTTAAGTTGAGCCTCGTAAATGGGAAGGTTCGTCGAGAATTCTGAGGATGAGGACCCTATCACACCAACGCTAAATGTCCCAAACCCGGCAATTAGAGAAATAATGAGAGCTAAAGAAAGAACATCAGGAACCTTTTTAGATCGAAGCCAAAAAAGGAACGGGGAGGAAAGAATGGTAATGAATAGAGATAATAGAATAGGAATCACAATCGATTGTGAAAATTTTAGGCCGGCGATAATGATAAAAAGAGAGGCAATCGTTATAAGTAAGGTTCCTTTTTTAGAAACATGGTGAATTTGATTTATTTTTTTATCAACGATTAAATCATCTAGCATTAAGAAAATAGTATACCTATATCTTTAAAAAATAGGAATGGGCATCCATTGAAAAATATAGTGAATATAGAGTACTATTTATGCTAATAATCTATGCATAAAATATTAACTTTTTTAATTGTTATTTTGGTTTCGGCTGCTGTGGGGAGTAACACATTAAATGCTCAAAGTGATGGGGCGTCTGAGACAAATAATGTATCGGCAGATTTTGATATTGTAATTACTGCTGATGTTTTTGAACTTGATGGATTAACAAATGAGTTTGTCGCATCAGGAAATGTACGAGTTATTCAAGAGGATATCGTCATAGTCGGGGATAAAGCGACGTTTGATAAAGATAAAAATTTAATTCAACTTTTTGGCAATATAGAGTTAAAAAAAGGAAAAATGAATATAACCTGTAAGACGTTAAATGCGTATGGGAAAAAACAAAAAATCAAAGCGTTTGGTGGGGTCAATTTTAATTATGAGGATATCAAAGGTTCTTGTGAAATCGCTGAATATGATACCAAATCTCAACTGTTGGTATTGAATGGCGACGCAGAAGCCTGGCAGTTTGGAAATCGATTGAATGGAGATCGGATTTTTATAGATTTAAAAGGTCAAAAAATCCGAACCCAAGGTAAAGCAAAAGTTAAACTGATTATGAAAGAAGAAAGAAAAGAAGACCAAAAATAGGTCATAAAAGGAATTACAAAAAATGGTAGCAATAGAAGAAACGTTAGGTCAGATGGAAAAAGTTCCAGAAACTCCTCACAATATTTATGACATCCTTATAATAGGAGCGGGGCCAGCTGGGATGTCCGCTGCAGTGTGTGCAAGTAGGGCAAATATGAACGTTTTACTGATAGAGAAAGCAATGCCAGGTGGAGAGACATCCATTTCCTATAAAATTGATAATTACCTAGGTTTTCCAAAAGGCATCACAGGGGACAGTTTGGGTAAACGTATGGAAGAGCAACTATTTGAATACAATGTTACTTATATAAGAGAAGACGTCACAGAAATAAGGAATATTCGAAAAGAAGAAAAGACGGTTATTACGGATATGGGGACGGAATTTAAAACGAAGGCTATATTATATGCAGTAGGATTGGAACCAAAACCGCTAGGAACAGATTTCGAGAGACAGTTTTTAGGAAGAGGTATTTCTTATTATGCACAGTGTGATGCCTCTCGGTACGAAGGTAAAGATGTCGCCGTAGTAGGTGGCGGAAATTGTGCCTGTTATGCCGCTGAATATTTATCAGACTATGTAAATAAGCTATACATTATTCATCGGTCAGATTTTATTAAGGCCGTTCGAAGCTTAAAGGATAGAGTCCTGAATAACCCCAAAATAGTTATTATGTGGGATTCTGAAATTGAAGAAGTATTTGGAATTGATAAAGTAGAAAAAATTAAAGTTAGAAACACGAGAACGAACCAATATACGTGGATAGACACAAAAGGTATTTTTGTGAATTCGGGAAGAATACCTCCTAAAGAGTTATTAGGAAACACTGTTAATGTTGATGAGTCTGGGTTTATAGTGACGGACGAGTACATGAGAACGAATGTTCCCGGCGTTTATGCCGCGGGTGATATTAGGGCAAAACAAATACGTCAAATTGCGACGGCTGTTTCAGACGGGATGATAGCCTCAATTAACATTGAGCGCGATATTTACCGTAATCAATTTCATAGTAGGGCTTAAATCAAATGAATAAAATTAAAATTGCAATTCTTCAATTGCCAGGTACAAATTGTGAATATGAGACAAAACGGTGTGTAGATGCACTTGGTATGACAGGCGATATTGTGCGGTGGAATGAGTCTCGTGAAACGATTGAATCTTATGACGGGTATATTTTGCCAGGAGGGTTTTCATTTCAAGATAGAGTGAGATCTGGAGCAATTGCTGCGAAATTAGAACTCATGGCGGTATTGGAAAAATCAGCGGATCAAGGCAAACCTATTTTAGGAATATGCAATGGATGTCAGATATTGGCTGAAACGGGACTTGTTCCTGGGTCTAATCATAATAAAATTGAGATGGCGCTTACTTATAATCATGACAATGGTAAACGAGTCGGGTTTATTTGCGATTGGAAATATGTGACCTTTAAAAATCCAAGCGCGTCTCTTTTTACAAAAGAATTTAAAGAGACAGATGTGTTCGCGATTCCAATTAATCATGGCGAAGGTTGTTTCATCTTCAATGATGAATACGTGGACGATGTTCAGACGTTAGGGGCGATTCAATATTGTACAGAGACGGGCGATGTTGATACAAGTTACCCAACAAATCCAAATGGAAGTATGTTGAATATTGCCGGAGTTTCAAATAAAAAGGGGAATGTATTGGCTATGATGCCCCATCCTGAACGTGCCTTTTTTAGGAAACAGTTTCCTAAGGATTTGGAAAAGAAATTAACGGATAGTAAGTCTGAGTTAGGGCCGTGGGCATTATTGTTAAAAGGCATGAAAAATTACATTGAATCTGAAAAGATTAAAAAGGACGCAGGATAATGATTCTTTATACGTATCAAAAAAATATTGACCTTCAAGCGATGTCGGCGAGCGAATCGATGAAAAATGATTTAGGATTAAAAATATTGAATAAATTATCCAGATTTGTTGCTTGGGACCTAGAATTTGATGGTGAAGACGAAACGATTCAATTAAAAAATCTATTAGAAAAATCTTTCTTCATCGTTAATCCGAACAAAGAATTGTATAAAATTAATGCCATTCCAACGCGCGCTATAAAAAATGATGAGATAGGGATTCGTGTTAAAGTTGAGCAAAAAATTTCTCAACAATTTGATTTAGATACGTTGAATAAGAACTGTGGCGTAACCCTGAAACGATTGAGCACCTTTTTAATTTGGGACCTTTATGGTTCATACGATGGGACATCGTCAGAAGAGGATTATTTGGATGAAGTGACTGACCAGGTGATTATTACATCGAATTCGTCGAAAGGATTATTGGTAAACCCAGTGTCCGAGCGAGCAACTATAAGTTTGATAAGCCGTACCTCATAACGCTGTGATAGATCTTACTATAGTCATTGTTAACTATAATGGGGCCGATTATATAGCGGGATGTATCGAATCGATAAATAACAGCCAGGACTCGTTAGAAAAAGAAATTGTGATTATAGATAATAAGTCTCAGGACTCGTCTTTGGATGTTATTAAATCACTATTAAGACCTAATATTCGACTCATCTGTAATAAAGAAAACGTGGGGTTTTCTGCAGCTAATAACCAGGGGATTAAAATAGCGAATGGGAAATTTGTCTTTTTGCTTAATAACGACACCATATTAAAATCAGATTGTTTACAGATATTAAAAGATTATTTTGAAACGGAAGAAGAGTTAGGAGGACTGGCACCTCAATTGTTAAATGAGGACGAGACTATCCAATTTTATGGGAGTGTCTTATCTCATTGGAGATATAGAGGAAAAAAACCTGTGTCAATGTCGTTTCTCTCTGGGGCTGCTTTTTTTACAACAAAATCGATTTTAGACAAAATAGGTGGGTTGGACGAAAATTTCTTTTTTTATAATGAAGATATTGATCTCTGTATGCAAATTAAGAAATTAGGGCTCAAATTGATTTATTATCCTCCGGCCAAACTTATTCATTATGGAGGAAAAGCGACCGCAACCAGAAAGGCGGCTTCTATTATAGAAGGCTATAGAGGCGGTTTGTATTTAGTAAGTAAGCATTATCCGAAATGGGTTTACCAATTGTATAAAAGAGTATTAATGCTTGATGTGGGGCCTCGGTTGATGGTTGCGAGGTTAAAAAAGAATGAAGAGTATTGTCATGCATATAAGTCTGTAATTGAAATTGTTAGAGAAGAAAAAATAATAGGGAGAGTTATTTAGGTATGTTAAAAAAAATCAGTTTTTTTATTTTATGTTTCGTTGTTCTGAGTAATAGTATGATGAGTGAAACATATAGAATACCTACTGATCTGCAGGAAGATGTTGGGATCTTCGAAAAGCAATATGAAGTAAACCCTACGGATAATACTCGGTTCGATTTGGCAATGGCGTATGCGTATACAGGCCAAATTATAAAGGGTTGGAAATTGTTAAAAAAGGTTTCACCGGAGTACGCCGAGGTGGTTGTTGATATGCAATCGAAGTTAGTTAAGCAAGAGCCGGAAGACTGGAAGCATCATTTTAAATTGGCATTTGGACAATTTTTTAAAGGGGACAAGGAAATTGCTCAAAAAAGCTTTCTAAAGGTCTTGGAATTGGACCCGAAAAATGTGTGGGCGATGGGATATTATGCGTTGTTAGAGGGGGAAAAGGGAGAGAATAGTTCGGCCATTACATGGTGCAAGAAAGCCTTAGAAATAGAACCAAACGCGACAGGTATACATTTTTTAAAAGCAGAGGGACATAGACGACAAGGCGATTTCATGAAGGCGATTGGGCATATGATGATTGTTGGTCGATTAACTACCGAGGAAAATATTGAGCTTCCGAAAGAACTTTAGATGGATTAGACAAAGAAAACAATTTTCTGTAGGTCTTTTTACTGGAGTGGCATTTATTGCCTTTGTCTATCTGTTTTTCTCGTCTCCTGAAGTTACAGATCTTCCGGGAAAAAAGGGAGGGCTTCCCGACTTTAGATTTGAAGATATCATTATTTCAGAATTCGATTCGGGAAAGGCTGTCTGGGAGATTAACGCGACTCATGCACATCTATACAGAGATAGTGAAACGTCTTTTTTAAGAGGTGTTGAAGGGACAGTATATAGTGATGAGAAGGAACTTGTTGTTTTCAAGGCGCCCAGTGCGGAACTTAACCTTAATAAGTCTATTTTAAAATTATTAAATGTGGTTGCCAGTATAAATTTTGATACGTTAACAACGATTATAAGAGCAGACGAATTAGTTTGGGATGGGGCTAAGCAGTCCTTTGAAGGGAGCGGGCAAGTTCAGATCGAATCAGAGTTAGGTGTGATGAAAGGGGATTATTTTTTGGTTTCTATTCCGTTTAGAAAAATTCGGATCGAATCGAATTCTAAAGCGCATTTCAATTATAGTAAGACTCGTCCAGCAAATTAGATTATAGAGCGTTGATTTAATATAGTTGGAAAACTCGCCAAATAATCTTATACTGCAGCATGCGACAAAGCCCTTTACTTTCTTTTCTCTCTAATAATTCTTCTTATTCAAGGCGAGACTTATTTGCTTTTTTAAAAGATAAGCAAGTGAAAGTAAACCAAGTTGTGGTCACTGACGGATCCATGCCTATAATACCCAACCAAGATGTTGTGAAAGTTGGACGTCAGATAATTAAGAATCATAAAAAAGTATACTTCAAATTTAACAAGCCGGTAGGGGTTGTTAATTCCTTAAATGATCCGAAACATAGAAAAGATTTGAAAAGCTACATAAAGAAATGCAAGGAGCCCGTATTCCCAGTAGGACGATTGGATATGGACTCTGAGGGACTTCTTTTATTCACAAATAATGGAGAATTAGCGAACCAAATTATGCACCCAAAATTTGAAATTGAGAAAAAGTATGTAGTTGTTGTTAAAAAAGACGACGAAAAGAATACGCTGAAGTTTAAATCAGAATTATTACCGCGATTAGAAAAAGGGCTTTTCTTAGATGATGGTCCGATAGCGTTTAAATCGGCACTCTTCTTAAAGAAGGACACTGTTGAAGTTGTTCTTACTGAAGGGCGAAATCGGATAATACGACGAGTGTTTCAACATTTTGGTTACGAAGTGGTTTCGTTGAAACGCATTGAAATTGGAAGCGTTAAATTGAATCAGTTGAAAGCTGGTCAAATGACAGAACTTTCGTTACACGAATTGAAGAGTCTTCAAAGTTTGATGACGTAAGGTCAAAAAATATTGACATGGTATGAGTCTTTTCTTATAGTTTGTAGTCCAGAATAAGTTTGGGAAAGATGATTTATGTAATAATCAGTTTTTCTTAGTTCCTTTTTGGCGGCGTAGCTCAGTTGGTTAGAGCACACGGCTCATACCCGTGTTGTCACTGGTTCGAATCCAGTCGCCGCTACCATTTTTCATCTTCACAATTTTAGCTTCGGTCGATATCGGGCCCTCCGGGCGCCCCGACGATAACTCCCTGCTCTAGAAATTGCGAATATGAAAAATGGATGAGTTAACTTTAACTTTAGACTATTGTCGTGCTAGAAAAGGGCGTTCCTATTTCATGGAACGGACGGACGAAGGGTTTTTTTGTGGTGGGTAGTTTGGGTGTCGTTTTTTTTTCATTCCCTTTTTTTTAGATGGATGTTTTTCATATGATAAAATAAAATGAAACTATGTATTTGATAACTTTAAAGACGATTATTTCAATCGTAGCCATTTATGGTCTCATTTTTATTTCAGAACGAAATCCAAAATTGGGCGGGTTGCTTGCTGGTTTGCCATTGGGTGTAGGCATAATGATTTTCTTCTATGGAATTGAACAAGGAATCGATTTTGTTATTCTGGGAATACCGTATGGGGTGTCTGGACTTGTCAGTATGTTGGCTTTTACTATTGGATTTTATTGGGGTGGGAAACGATTTCTCGATCGACCATTGTTGCATGTGGCAAGCGCAACTTTATTCGGATTGATTGCTTTTTTTTGTGTCAGTTATGGAATCTCTCTTGTCGAGGTAACCTTAATATCTAGCTTAGTTATATTTTTAGGAGGATTTATGTTTTCCGTTTTATTTTTCAAATACATCCCTATAGATACAAATTCTATAGCCAGTCCTAAAAAAATGACACTTTTAACTGGGGTTTTTCGAGTTGTATTTGTTGTAGCGTTCGTCTTGTTTTTTACAGGGATAGCAAGTTTGATAGGGTCTAAATGGGCTGGGATTATGGCTTCTTTTCCAATTACCCTTTGCCCATTGCTCATTATATTAGCTTATTCATACAAAGATGAAGTATATCCAGTTGTGCTAAAAAACTTCTCATACAGCATTGCAACATTGGTTGTTTTTTATTTGTTTGTATTTGGTTTGTTTCCAATTATTGGTGTTTATTTGGGAACACTTATTTCATATCTTATTTGTTTGATTTATGTATTTTTCTTGAAGAAAATATAGATAATAAATTATCGATAGGTAATTTGGTGATGGGAAAATATATCCAGTTGGGATCTCTTTATCAGATTTTTATGTTTCTCGAGAAACGATATTTTCTTGGATTCATTTTGTCGGGAGAGCTAATAAACTTTATCTTTAAAAAAAAGAAAATTTTTAAATTGTAGACTTAGGGACATTTCAAAAACCGTGGTGTATACTATTTTTATGAAAATAAAATTTGGGTTCCCAATAATTGCGCTCGCTCTTGTAACTATTTTATCTTATCTGATTCTTCAGTTTTATCCCGATATCCTTTGGTTTGATTCGTTCGGCTATCAGCACGTATGGTGGGATGTATTTAAGATAAAATCGGTCGTGTTTCTGTCCGTTTTTCTGACCTCATTTATATTTTTATATATTAATTTAGGTATTGCAAAAAAGGTCTCTTCCGAAAAAAAGTCGGATTCATCTGGGCCAGCAACAAATAAAAATTTCGACATGTTATTAAAGATTTTTCCAGCTTTAGAGTCCTATAAGTTTTTAATAGACCTTCCAAAAAAATTAAATAATTTGTTTTTATTAGTAGGATCGTTGGTCATGTCGTTTTTCTTTGCTATTTCTTCGATACCAGATTGGGTGGAAGTCGCGTCGTTTTTTAATAAAGTCTCTTTTAATATTTTAGATCCAATTTTAAACACGGACGTAGGGTTTTATGTGTTTTCACTCCCATTTTTTCAACTGCTCTATCAGTGGGCAATCTCCGCCGTCGTGTTGGCCCTTATATTAAGTGTTTGGATTTATTTCAGCAGTAGCGTGGTACAACATCTGTTTAAAAAAGAATCTCCATCTTCAGGTGCAAAAATTCATATTTTTATTTTATTAAGTTTAATAGCATTTTTGTTTGGGTTTAAAACGTGGCTTTCAATTTTTCAGTTAACGTTATCTGATGGGGGCGTCGTTTTTGGAGGAGGGTTTGCAGACGTAAATGTTTACTTAGTTGGAATCCGATTATTTATGTTCGGTTTACTAGGATTTGGACTTGTATTATTAGTCAGCGGGTTTAAAAAAGGACTGCGAATCCCTTTAACTTATTTTGTTGGATTATTAATAGTTGGAGTGGGGGTTAAAATTGTACCGGGAGTTGTTCAGAATTTATCAGTAGATCCAAATGAAATGGAGAAGGAAGTTCCTTATATTGCTCACAATATTGAGTTTACTAGGAAAGCATATGGGTTGGAGAAAATTAACGAACAAGATTTTTCAGTTACTTACAATTTGACGGCCGAAGATATGAAAGCGAATAAGAACACGATAAAAAATATTCGCCTTTGGAATTTAGATCCTATCAAGCAAACCTTTCGTCAATTGCAAGAAATTAGGCCTTATTACGAGTTTCTAAATGTTGATGTAGATAGATATAAAATCAATGGAGAATTAAGACAAGTTATGTTGTCTGCAAGAGAAATGAACACATCTGAGTTGTCTGAGAAGGCTCAGTCATGGGTGAATAAACATTTATTTTATACACATGGGTATGGGGCCGTAATGGCGCCAGTCGACGAGAAAACGTTAGAAGGTTTACCGAAGTTTACCATTAAAAACATTCCCCCTGAATCAAGTGGGACAGTAGATATCTCGAGACCAGGAATCTATTTTGGAGAGAGAAAAAATCCATATAGTATTGTTAATACGACGCATGAAGAGTTTGATTTTCCGGTTATGGGCGACGATTCTTACGAGAAAACAGTCTATAAAGGACTGGGGGGTGTAAAACTTTCGTCATGGGTGCGACGGTTACTTTATGCATATAGATTTTCAGATATAAATATTTTTATTTCCCCATTAATAACGTCTGAATCTAGAGTAATTTACGATCGTCATATTGGGTTGATTTCTAAAAAAATTGCTCCCTTTTTAGCTTATGATTCGGACCCTTATTTGGTCATTGATGACAAAGGCCATATGGTGTGGCTACAGGATGCATATGTCTTGTCCAAAAATTATCCGTATTCGGAACCTTTTGATGGCAGGTTTAATTACATAAGAAATTCGGTGAAAATTACGATTGATGCGTATAGCGGCGATATAAATTATTACATTGCAGACCAGGAAGATCCTATCGTAAAAGTATTCAATAACATTCTACCTGACTTATTTAAGCCAATTGGTCAGATGCCTATGGATTTGAAGAAACATATTCGATATCCAAAGTCTCTTTTTGTTGTGCAGTCTCAAATTTATAAGACGTATCATATGACCAACCCAAAAGTCTTTTACAATCGAGAAGATGTTTGGAATATTCCATTTGAACAAGATGGAACGACAAAAAAGGTTAGAGAACCTTATTACATGATATTGAAGTTGCCCGGAGAAGAAACAGAATCGTTTATTTCGATGATTCCATATACACCGGCAAACAAAAATAATATGGTTGCATGGTTAGGTGTCACCTGTGATCAGTCGAATTATGGTCAACTTAATGTTTATAAATTTCCAAAAAATCGGACGATATTTGGGCCCACTCAAATAGAATCTCGTATTGATCAAAATACGGAAATTTCTCAGAAATTGACCCTTTGGGACCAATCTGGTTCGGGCGTTCTTCGTGGAAATATAATGATCATTCCAATCGAAAATTCGTTGATTTATGTAGAGCCAATTTATTTGCAGGCGACCCAAAGTAAATTGCCGGAACTAAAACGTATTATATTAGGGTATGACAACACAATTTCTATGGGAAGTACGTTGGAGGAGGTAATAGAAAAAACGTTTCCATCCAAGGAAAAAAAACAAGACAATATAATTCGGACACAGGTATCTGTAATCTCTGAAACAGATGAAGATAGTAGTGGAAACTCTATTAAACGAGTGATCGGCGAGTTGCGCAATAATATTAATCAGTTAAAGCAAAATATTTCAGAAATAACGAAGCAACTTGATTCTGCCTTAAACTCTGTTATAAAATACGCCGAAAATACAGAGTGAGGTAAGAATGCCAACATACGAATATAAATGCAAATCATGCACACATACCTTTGATACGATTCAGTCCATGAAAGATGACACGTTAACCGTTTGTCCGGAATGCAATGGAGAAATATTTAGAGTTATCGGTAAAAATATAGGGATATCATTTAGTGGTCCAGGGTTCTACGTTACAGATTCCAAGAAGTCTGAAAAGACGGAGTCTGTAAAAAAAGAAAGTAGTAAAAAAAAGGATAATCGGTCTTCAGAGTTAAAAAAACAGAAGGCTTGTTAATTTAGGCTGAGATTTATTTTTAGAGTTACGGAATAGAATTCTAAAACGAGTGTATAGGCATTGCTTCGCCTAAATTCTTTGAGGGTATCCTTTACAGGCAACTTATTTAGCTCGTTTGGGTTGGGCAATGGTGATTCCTTCATTAATATCTCCTTGGTACTTAATTGGTTCCCAAAATTGGAGGTTTTCAAACATTCAATTTTTTAAATATTAAATGAAATCATACAAAATGAACCGGTAATATCTTATTTTTTAGATTGTTACAGTCTCTCAATAAACAGTGCTTGTCTGAAGGGAAAAATAACCTTTATAATGGGTATAGAATTCCGTATTCGTTTATGATTAAAAAAATAATATTTGTAGAACCAACCAGTTTGGGAAAATGTTTAGCAATTTTAGTGTCATTTTTGACCTTTCTTATATTAGGGCCATTGATGGTACAGGCTGTTATAAATGGAAAATTTGATTTTAGAGCAGGCATGATTTATTTGATATTTTTATTGATTCAACCGTTTCTAGGCTTTTTCTTAGGGACTTTGATAGGGTACGTTTATAATTATTCGGCCAAAAAATTTGGAGGAATAGAAATTATTTTTGAAGAAATGAGCACAGAATGACACCTTTTAACCATTTGTTAGACATAATGTTTAACAGTTATGACCAACGTAAAGACAAGTCTGTTTTATTTGAAAAACAGGACGGTGAGTATAAAGGGCTTACGTCTTCAGCTTTAATGTCTAAAATAGCAATCCTATCGAGCTGGCTTGTTAGTCAGGGTATTTCAAAAGGCACACGATGTGCTATTTTGTCTCAAAATCGCCCGGAGTGGGTTATATCTGATTTTGCGATTTTTGGAGCCTGTTCAATTTGTGTTCCTATTTATCCCACTCTGTCGTCTTCCGAATCTATCTATATATTAAAACATAGTGAATCAACGGTTCTGTTCGTAGACACAACGGAAAATTTAGAGAAAATTTTGGGAGAATACCAATCGTTAGAGTCCTTAAACGTGATCGTATGTTTTGATAAGTATTCACGGCTTAATAAGTCAGGAAATAGTGTAAATAAGTCGTCAATAAGCGTTCTTTTTTGGGAGTCAATTTTTGAGAACGTCAAACCAAGTGTTGAATCAATAGACACGTTAAAAGGACGAGTAACAAACTTAAATAGAAAAGATGTAGCAAGTATTGTGTATACCTCTGGCACGACAGGTAGACCTAAAGGCGTTAAATTAACCCATGGAAACTTTTTAGCGAATGTCGAAGATGTAATGGCAGTTATACCGTTGTCTTCAAGAGAAAAAGTTTTGTCATTTTTGCCGCTATCCCATGTATTTGAGCGAACGGCCGGATATTACACTGTTTTGGCTGCTGGAGGACAAATATATTACGCAGAAAGTATTGAGTCGGTTGGTGACAATATTAGAGAAGTGAAGCCAACAGTAGTGGTGAGTGTGCCGAGACTTTATGAAAAGATTCAATCAAAAATTTTAAATGGTCTGTCGGGGTTAAAGGCGCCTATTTTTTATTGGGCTCTAAAAACAGGTCGTGAATGGAATATCGATAAAAAACAAGGTTTAGGTATGAAGTTTAAACTTAGAATAGCAGAGACGTTAGTTTTTAAAAAAATAAGAAAAGGAACCGGCGGGAATTTGAGGTTTTTTGTTTCAGGAGGAGCTCCACTGGCAAAAGAGGTTGGGGAGTTTTTTCTTTCACTCGGTATTTTAATTTTGGAAGGGTATGGAATGACTGAAACATCGCCAGTTATTTCATGTAATCGACCGTCAGCGTATAAAATGGGATCAATAGGAAAACCGTTGCCGCAGGTACAGGTCAAACTAGCAGACGACGGTGAATTATTGGTAAAAGGACCTAGCGTCATGGACGGGTACCTAAACGACGAAGATAAAACGAACGAGGTACTCCAACTTGATGGATGGCTTCATACTGGAGATATCGCTCAAATTGATAAAGATGATTTTATAAAAATTATTGATAGGAAAAAGGAACTGATTGTTCTTTCAAATGGAAAAAATATTCCGCCAATGAAAATAGAAAGTGAAGTGGGCTTAAGTAGATATATCACTCAAGTGATCGTCATTGGAGAGAAGCGACCGTTTTTGGCTGCTTTAATCGTGCCTGATTTCGAAAAGTTGGACGATATATCCAAATTAATAGACGTTCCATTTACGACGCGAACTGAATTTTTTGCGGATAAACGAGTTGTCGATTTTTATTACGCATCAATTGAAAAACGTCAGCGTAAATTTTCTCATTTTGAAAAAATTAAGAAGTTTAAATTATTGACTAGAGAATTTACTCAAGAAGAAGGAGAGCTAACGCCCACATTAAAACTTAAGAGAAAAAAAATAGTTCAAAAATATACAGATGATATAAATTTACTCTATTCGTCTTGAGCAATGCGAGTAAATCGAGGACTAACTAAGTTGTCGGTTAAAAATAAGTTCGGAGGAAGTAAATGAAGGAACGAATAGCGATTATTGATGGAATAAGAACTCCTCAAGCTAAGGCAGGAGAACAGTTGAGATCTGTTTCTGCTGACGATTTAGGTGCATATGCTTTAAAAGAACTTTTGGCTAGAACTGAGTTTCCGAAAGAGAACATAGATGAAGTAATAATTGGAAATGTTGCTCAGCCTGCCAATGCTGCAAATATTAGTCGAGTCATCGCGTTGAAGTCCGGATTCCCTAATTCTATTTCAGCCTTAACGGTGCATAGGAACTGTGCGTCTGGCATGGAGTCTATTACATCGGCAGCTTGTAAAATATTAGCTGGGCAAGGAAATATTATCGTTGCTGGCGGAACGGAATCGATGTCTCATATTCCGTTATTATACGGGAAAAAAATGACAGCTTTTTTTGAAAAAATGATGAGAGCGAAAACGCTAAAACAAAAATTATCTATTTTATCTAGTTTTAGATTGTCTTTTTTAAAACCAATTATAGGCGTTGTTGAAGGACTGACAGATCCTGTCTGTGGATTGATTATGGGATTAACAGCTGAAAACTTGGCTAGGGAATTTAAGATAAGTCGGGAAGCACAAGACGACTATGCCTTGAATAGTCACTTAAAAGCACTGGATGCAATAAAAAGTGGACGATTAGCTGAAGAAATTGTTCCGGTACCGCTTCAACCAAAATATGACACCGTCTTGAAAGATGACAAAGGCCCAAGAGAAGGTCAATCAATGAAGGCGTTATCAAAACTAAGACCTTTTTTTGATAGAAAAGCAGGAACGGTTACCGTTGGAAATTCCTGTCCTTTAACGGATGGTGCTGCAATGACGTTATTGATGTCTGAGTCTCGAGCAAAAGAGATTGGCTTAACACCAATGGGCTACTTAAAAGCATTTTCTTATGCCGGGTTAGAGCCGGAACGAATGGGGTTAGGCCCAGTTTATGCAACGTCAAAATTGCTTGATAACACAGGGTTTACGATGAAAGATTTTGACTTAGTGGAATTAAATGAAGCGTTTGCTGCACAAGTTATAGGAAACGAATGTGCGTTTAAATCAGATGCGTTCTCTTCAAAATTTTTAGGAAAAGATAAAGCCTTAGGTGAAATTGATCCATCTATATTGAACGTAAACGGAGGGGCAATTGCATTGGGCCATCCGGTAGGAACAACGGGTACTCGGTTGGTAATAACGATATTAAAAGAGTTGAAGCGCCGTAATAAGCAGAGGGGTCTCGCGACCTTATGTATCGGAGGTGGGCAGGGCGCTGCTTTAGCTTTGGAGGTTGACTAGTGAAAACAACTAATTTTTCCTTAATTACGAAAAACGGGATAGGTAGATTAACATTTGATTTGGAAGATGAAAAAGTAAATAAACTTACAACGCCTGTGATGAAGGAATTAAATAAATTATTAGATGAACTGAAGCATAAAAGAGAAATAAAAGTACTTATTTTTTGTAGTGCTAAAAAGGATATCTTTATTGCAGGGGCCGATATCAGGGAAATTCAAGATATATCGGATCCTTCTGAAGGTGAAAATAAGGCGTTAATGGGGCAAGCCGTTTTAAATAAAATCGAGGCGCTCCCATTCCCGACTATTTCAGCAATTGATGGAGCGGCGTTAGGTGGCGGGTGCGAGTTTGCTTTAGCTTGTACATTTCGAATCGCTTCAGACAATCCAAAAACACAGTTAGGACTTCCTGAAGTAAGTTTAGGAATTATACCTGGATTTGGCGGAACGCAGCGGTTACCAAGACTTATCGGAGTCAGTAAAGCGATGCCATTGATATTAACAGGTAAATCGATCGACCATAAAAAATCAGAAAAAATTGGATTGATAGATGCGTTCTATTCTCAGGCATTTTTTGATGATGGCGTAGAATCTTTTGCAAAATCGATCATAGAAGGATCTTCTGAAAAACGTATTGAAAAAAGGAGAAAGAAGCAATCCTTTTTGATTGATAATACTCCTATTGGACGAGCAATCGTTTATAAAAAGTCTCAAGCATCTGTTTTAAAGATGACGAAAGGGCATCTTCCAGCCCCTTTGAAAGCAATTAAAGCCGTTAAGTATGGACTAAAAAAGTCATTAGAAAAAGGGCTCATTGTAGAAGCTCAATATTTTTCAGATTTAGTTGTTACGGATGTCTGTAAAAATTTGATTCAACTATTTTTTACTGGGGAAGAACTGAAAAAGTTTTCTGGTGTAAGAGACCAAGTATTAAGTAAACCTGTAACCTTTAAAAACGGTGGTGTTCTTGGTGCCGGTTTAATGGGAGGCGGAATCGCATGGTTATTAAGTTATAGAGGGTTGAATGTTCGATTAAAGGATATTGGATGGGATGCCGTTGCAAAGGCATTTCATACGGCTGATAAAATCTATTCTCAGTTGGTAAAAAAACGGCGTATTAAACATATAATGAAATCTGTATATATGAATCGATTATCTGCTACCATCACTAACTCAGGCTTTTATCATTCTGACATTATTGTGGAGGCCGTTGTCGAAAATCTGGACATTAAAAAAAGTGTGTATTCAGAACTTGAGCCTCGCATAAAATCATCGGCCATTATTGCCTCAAATACGTCGGCCTTAGACATAACAGAACTTGCAGATGGTTTGAAAAATCCGGAACGTTTTATAGGCATGCATTTTTTTAGTCCAGTAAATAAAATGCCGCTTGTAGAAATTATTCCTGGGGAAAAAACATCTGATAAAACCGTGATGGAAACGGTAGCTTTTGTAAAACAATTGAAGAAAACGCCGATTGTTGTTTCGAACTGTCCGGGGTTTTTGATTAATCGGATATTAATGCCGTATGTTACAGAAGCTATTAAAATGGTTTCAGAAGGTGTGAGTATTAAATTGATTGATAGTGTCGCTGTTAAATTTGGCATGCCGCTTGGTCCGCTCGAATTGGCGGATGAAGTGGGCTTAGATGTTGGCTATAAAGTGGCAAAAATTTTAGAAGATGGATATGGAGATCGAATGACAGTAGATTCGTTTTTTGAATCCATTCACAGAAAAAAAGAGTTATTAGGCAAAAAGTCAGGAAAAGGATTTTATATTCATAATAGTGGCAAAAAAGAAGTTAATCCAGAAATTTCACTCGGTAAAAAAAGCAATTGTTCAGCCTCGATAATCGAAGAACGGTTATTTTTTATTATGATTAATGAAGCGGCTCGATGCATCGATGAAGGTGTTGTCGATAACCCAAGATTTTTAGATATGGCTATGTTAATGGGGACAGGATTCCCTGTGTTTAGAGGAGGCCTGTGTCGATATGCCGACACGATCGGTGCATCATTAATAGTTGATAGGCTAACGTCTTTAGAAGAAACGTGTGGGAATCGGTTTAATCCTGCAGATTTATTGATAACGTATAGAGACGAACGTAAGAGTTTTTATTAAGAGTGTTTGGACAACTTGGCGCGTGGGTATAGCTAAGTATAAATGATCAGGAGGATCCTATTTGAAAATATCAGATAATCTCGAGAAACAAGCTGCGTTGGATTTAACGGAGGATTCGAGAGAAGAAGAATGGAAGTTTGAAAGTTTTGTTGGTGAGCTATTTAAGGGGAATTTTAGATGGGATTTAATTCATCCTTATCGCGTACAACCTGAAGCGGACAAAAAAATTGGGGATAAGGTTTGTTCTGAGTTAGAGGGTGTATTAAAAGAATATATTGATCCAGATGCAGTTGATAAAAATGAAGAGGTTCCAGAGTCAGCCTTAAATGCATTGAAAAAGCATGGGTATTTTGGAATGAAAATTCCAAAGGAATATGGAGGTATGGGTTTATCTGTCGTAAATTATACCCGAGCAATGGCTTTGGTGGGAAGTTATTGTGGATCAACAGCTGTATGGTTATCCGCACATCAGAGTATTGGGGTGCCGCAACCTCTAAAAATGTTTGGGACAAAAAGTCAAAAAGAAAAGTATTTTCCTCAATTAGCAAAAGGAGCTGTATCGGCATTTGCTTTAACGGAACCAGATGTAGGATCCGATCCCGCAAAAATGACCACAACAGCGACCCCTGTAGATGGGGGTGACAATTATTTAATCAATGGAGATAAATTATATATTACAAATGGTCCAGTGGCAGATTTGCTCATTGTTATGGCAATGACACCTTCTATAATTGTTGATGGAAAAGAACGAAAACAAATTACTGCTTTTATAGTGCCTACGGATGACCCTGGGTTCGACGTAATTCATGAATGTTCGTTTATGGGGATAAGAGGAATAAAAAATGGGTGGCTAAGATTTACAAATGTTAAGGTATCAAAGACGGATATTATTGGGCCTCTTGGTAAAGGATTAAAAGTTGCATTAGCCACATTAAATACAGGGCGATTAACGATTCCTGCAATATCAACAGCATCTGGAAAAGCGTGTATGGTAATGACAAAGCATTGGGTAAATGAACGTGTTCAATGGGGTAACAAAATTGGTAACCATCAGGCCGTTCAAATTAAATTGGCAAAAATGGCCGCTGACACATTTGCCATGGAAAGTATTTCTGACTTAACAGCGGTATGGGCGGATAATGAAAATGCTGATATCCGGTTAGAAGCAGCTATGGCAAAGTATTTCGGCTCTGAAGTTTCGTGTGCGATAGCCGATGAAACGCTTCAAATTCGAGGTGGACGAGGGTTTGAAACGGCTGAGTCATTAAGAGCAAGAGGAGAATCTCCTTTTCCAGTCGAAAGAATGGTAAGAGATTTAAGAATTAATCGGATAATAGAAGGTACTAGCGAAATTATGCAGCTTTTTATTGCAAGAGAAGCGATGGACGTTCATATAAAATTTATAATGGGAATATTAAGCCCTAAAAAAGGAACGTCTTTATTAGGGGCTTTTTGGAAGGCAATAAAGTTTTATAGTATTTGGTATCCAAAACAATGGGTTCGTTTACCAAAATTATATAATGTAAATGGATTGTCACGGGCAAATCGGTGTCATCTGACATATATTTCAAAGACGAGCAAAAAATTGGCGAGGGCCTTGTTTCATACCATGGGTAAATATCAGACTAAACTTGAAAAGGAACAAATGATTTTGGCAAAATTTGTCGATATTGGAACGGATTTATTTGCAATGTCAGCAAGTTTGGCTCATGCAGAGTATCTCCTATCTCAAGATAATGCAGATAAAAATATTCAAAACGTCGTCAACCTTTTTTGCACGCAGGCAAGGCATCGGATTAAATCAAATTTTAAACTAGTTTCAAAAAAGGATCGTAAGTTGATTCAGGTGGTGAGCCAATGGTTGGTAGACGGTGATATTTCAGAACGAACGCAAGGAATTGTTCAGCCCGAAATTGTTTCTCAAAAAAACGGCCCAGAAACCAGCCCAAAAAATGGCTAGAGATGACGTAAAAAGAGCTTACGATATGGCGTTGATAACGCTTCGGAATCGTTATGATGTTAAAGGGATATTAGCAGGGAAGAATCATTTTTCCGATTTGTGGGCACGTGACTGTTGTTTTGCAGCAATGGGAAGTTTAAGCATCGGAGATTCTGACATTGTCGAGAGAAGTTTAAATACATTATTTTCGAATATAAGTTCGGATGGACAAGTTCCTTTACGGGTTGGTCAAAAACATTTCATGTTGAAGTACTTGTTTAAAATGCAGGGAAATAATCAACCCCGATACACAGAAGATAAAAACGTTTCGTTGTCAGTAGATAACAATCCTTTGTCAATTATTGTGGCGAGTCGGTGTTATTTGGGGTCTTCTAATTTAGGGCGAGCCAAAAAAAATTATCCAATTATGAAACAAATTATCGATTGGCAGTTTTCTCAAGATAAAGACAATGATGGACTTATAGAAGAAGGGTTTTATGCCGGTTGGGCAGATAGCCTCAAAAAACATGGGAATGTTTTTTATACGAATGTTTTACATTATAAATCGTTAGTTGAAATGTCTAAACTAGCGGAAGCCTTAGGTAACGATGACGACAGCAAATTATATGGGGATTTATCGGAATCAGTGAGAGTAAGGATTCAAGAAAAGTTTTGGAACGGAAACTATTTTATCGATTGGATTGATTCAAGAAAGCGAGAGTTTTTTTCAACAGACGGTAATATGCTTGCTATTATTTTTGGGGTAGCTGATCAGAAACAGGGTAAACAAATTATGTCATTTGTTCGTGAAAATAAGCTAAATCAGAAAGAAGGGGTAAGAACCAATTTTCCTGTTTATCCCGACCATCACGTTTACCCCTTATTTCGATTAATCAATATGAAAGATTACCACAATGGGATGGTGTGGTTATGGTTGGGAGGGATTTATGCAATTGCTCTATCTACTCTTGGATTAAAAGAAGAAGCGGAAGAAACTATTAAAAATATATCAACCCAAATTATTAAATATAATGAAGTATATGAAGTTTATGAAGATGGAAAGCCTGTAAATAGATTATTTTATAAGAGTGAAGATGGATTTGCTTGGACGTCCGGAATCTTTGTATGGGCCTGTCATGAAGTCGGTATGATTTCTTGATTTAAAGTTTTAATATGCAACTCAAGTCGAGTGGCGACTTGATAGAAATTATATGGAGATCCAATGTCAAATACACTATTCGCATACACTGAGTACAAAGAAAGTCTCTCTTTGTGCACCTCTTCTACAGATTTATTTGCAAGTCCAATGACCCCTCTGTTCTCATAGTTTTCGATTCTACTCTTTATGTTTTCAATCGAGTCTTTGAGGTAAATTATGTGTGATATTGATTGAAGGTGAGCCATTGCTTTTTTTGAATAAACACAGCTTCCCCCGGTTGCTATAAGAGTTGGTAATTCAAATGATAATCCACAAATGGCTCTTTCTTCTTCTTCAAGAAATTTGTCTTCCCCATTTTGTTGAATAAACAAAGGAAAGCTCATTTTTAGATTCTTTCTAAGAATTGCATCTGTATCAATTTGGCCAGACTGAAGAGTTTTTGACACATGTTTTGAGAGACTGGTTTTTCCGACACCAGACATTCCAATGAGAGTAATCGTTTGTTTCATATTAACCTATTGTAAAATTATTTTAAGATTTGTTCTATGGTATGATTAATATTCATAAATTGAACAATGAATTAGGAGAATAAATAATGTCCAATATAAGTACTACTATTGAAGAAATTAAAACAGAGAAGGCTGCTCTTCCATTAGGACATTACGCTCAAGCCGTAGCACATAATGGTATTTTATACGTATCAGGTCAATTGCCTATTGATCCTTTGAATACGGACTCTAAAATTGAGGGAATAAAAGAACAAACATTACAGACGCTAAAAAACTTGGAAGCCGTTTTATTGGCTGGGGGGAGTAGCATAGAAAATGTTTTAAAATGTACAATTTTTATTTCAGATATTAGTCTTTGGGCTGATGCAAATGAAGTGTATGGAACATTTTTTGGAGAGCATCGCCCGGCAAGATCCGCGGTTCCAACGAAAGACCTACCAAGAGGTTTTTTTATTGAAATTGAAGCAATAGCTGCTCAAAAATAGAATTATGTATACATCTGTTTCAATTCAGGACGGAATAGAATATCTACCTTCTTTTTTTTCTGATATTTATAAATACTTCGATACGGAAGAATCAATAGCGGCTGTCAAAGATGCTTTTGAAAAAAAAATTGATTTAATTAAAACTGGCAAAATTGAAGGCAGACTAATACTAAAAGATAATAGCCCTGTGGGGTTTGGATGGGTAGAGCTCACAGCTCCTGCTTATGGGAACATGATGTTACATTGTTACGATGATGAAACTGCGGCTAAATTGGCAGAAGACTTTGTAGACCAAAAATTGGTCAAAGGCCGTTTGTTGGAACTCGTTCAGTTTAAATCAACGACGCCTTATATAAACATTTTCGACAGATATAAGATGCATAGAAATTTTAGACAACGAATGGGTATTTCCTTGGATTCAGAGAAATGGCTTCATCCGTCACTACCTTCCGATCTTACCTATGAAGAGATGGATGAATCAACTATTTCTGATACAGGGACACTCAGCTATTTGGCGCATCAAATTAGTCAGGATCAACAAGGATACGAAGGGTTATACAGTATCCAAAATAGAGTGAAGCTAGAAAAAAGTGTATTAGCTAATGAAAGGGGTAAATTCAATCCGACGGCTAGCTTTGTTTTAAAATTAAAGGATGAAATTGTTGGGTTCGTTACGATCATTGATATAACGTGTTGGGGATATGAGAGAGTTCCTTGGGTTTTTGATATAGCGGTTAGCCCTAAATATCATGGGCAGGGATTTGGGAAACAGTTGATGTTGGAATGTATGGCTCGTTTAACGGATATGGACTATCCAGTGATTGGTCTGGCGGTAACTGTTTCAAATGAAAACGCCAGAAAATTGTACGAAAAATTAGGGTACCAACTTGTTGAACAGTTTTATGAATTTATAGATTTATCGTGAATTTTCAGAAAAAAAAAGATAAAGAAGTAAGAATTTTAGTGCAACGAGCCGACCGATTAGGCGATGTTGTTTTTTCTTTACCTGTTTTGGAGCGGATAAAACAAAATTATCCTTCAGCAACCATTGATTTTTTGACCTCAAAGATAGGGAACGATTTTGTAAACGGGCATCCATTGATCAACCAAACGATAGTAAGCCCAGAGAATCCATTAAAGACAGTATTTGTAAATTATCTAAAAAGCAGAGAGTATGATTTTTATATTTCTTTGTGGAATGAGCCAAAATTTGCATATTTGGGGAAACGGGTAGGAATTCCGTGCCGCATCGGGGATTCTTCAAATTTGAGCTTGAAATGGCTGTATACACATCCTGTACATCAAAATTGGAGAGATTTTACTAAACATCAAATCGAATTTAATTTGGATTTATTAAAACCTTTAAAATGTGGAGAGGGACCCATTATAAAGTCGATCCCTACATCTCCAATAATTGATGATGATGTTTGCTCAAAAATAAAACTCGTTAACGCTGAATCCCTTCAGGTTATTTTAATATTCATAGGAACAGGAGGGTCGAATGCTCCAATTCCAGAACATGAAATAAAACGGTTAGTGGACGTGTTGAGTAACAAGGATGCCTTTTTTATTATTTTATGTGGCGAAAATTCGGACATACTTTCTAAAGTGGAGGGTCCAAAAATACTAAATTTATTGGGTAACACAAGTTTAAAAGAGCTTGTTTCGTATATTAAATTTTGTGATTTTTATATTGGCCCAGATACAGGGCCTTCTCATATCGCCTCCTTTTTCAATAAACCACTTTTATTTTTTTGTGCAAGAAAACCAAACGCACCAACCCGATTTGGGCCAATGTCGACTTATTTTAAAATTATTCGAAAAGATTATTCATGCCCTTATTTTTGCCAGAGTAGAAAATGTACAATCTCTTGTTTTCCATATGTGACAGCAAATGTCTTACATCATGAACTAACAAAAATTGTACTCGAAAATAGAGGGAAGAAACCTGTTTTTTCCGAGTCAGCAATCAAAACGATTCATATGCTTAACTCGGTAAGAGTTATGTATTTGGTGAACAATCGATTTGATTTTATGAGAAGTAAAAAAGCCATTGAAAAAGCCACGAGCAGGGGCTTAATCATTTTTCCTTATTTGGTTAGGAAATCTAAAACCATCGATATGATGAGGTTTGCTATAAAGAAGAATATTAATGTTATCCAAAGTCATAATCAAATGTCTGTTTTTCCGCGTTTAATACAGTTTTATGTAGGCGTCATAAGACAGTACATAAAACCAATATATGTTCACCAACCCTTTATAGAAGATGTGTCAAATAGAGATTATTTAGACATGTATACCAAAGAATGGGATAGGGTTTCTAGGCGGTGAAAAGCATATTAATTGTACGTCCAGATGCAATAGGGGACGTCGTGTTAATGACCCCTATGTTACAGAGATTAAAAGCATATTACCCATCTGCTCAACTGACGATTTTACTTCAAAATTATACCGTTCCACTATTATCTGAACATAACGACGTGTTCCAAATAATTGGAGATTGGAAAAAGGAAGGACGTGCAAAAGGTGTTGTAGGTTTTTTTAACTATGTAAAAGAAATTCGTTCGCATAATTTTGATTGTGTTATTTTTTCATATATAGATGCGTATTACGTGAAGTTATGTTTTTTTGCAGGAATTCCGTGTCGAATTGGTGACGGAAATAGGGTGAGTACTCGATTATTTTTAACACATAAAATGAATCAGTCGTTTAGAAATCTTTTTTGTCATGAAGTTGAGCAAAATTTTTCTCTTTTGGAGCCTTTGGGTATATCGTGGTCATTGGAGAAATGTGATGAGCCAATATCCAGAATAGTCGCAAATTTTAAAACACCTGCTTCATCAGATATTCAAAGAATATTAGTCGAGAATGGGTGGGACCGAAAACAGTCTTTAATAATTATTCATCCGTCTTCTGGTGGAGGCAACCGAGCTTGGAAACCGGAACTTTATGGGATGTTAATTGATTTAGTACATGAGCACACAAAACATAAAGTAGTTCTGACAGGCGCAGGTAGGGCAGAAACAAAAATTGTCGATGTTGTTTTGAAAAATTGCAAATCCACTGTGATCAATTTGGTGAATAAAACCACATTACATGAGTTAATGGACTTGGTGCAGGTGGTTGAATGCGTAATAGGTACTGATACTGGGCCCACTCATATTGCGGCAGCATATGGATGTCGGGTTTTATCTGTATCCCCAACTAAATTTGTAAAAGCGATGAGGTGGGGTCCCTGGTTAACCAACTCCGCGATTGTAAGTAAGTCCTCTGGGTGCAAAGAAGTTTGTTTCCCATACAAATGCAGATTGGACGATTGTTTAGTTGCTATACAGCCGGTAGACGTATTAAATAGCTTGGTAAAGCTATTAGGTGAAGGTAGGGTTTGTTTTTCCAAGATGACCGAGACTCATCAATTTAATGAGGGTGGTGATACATTCCAATTAATTCAAAAAAATAAAATGGATTGGTTTAAGTCGTCGGGAAAAATTTTATTATTTATTACACCTGAATCAGAGGTTGGGGTGATAACCTACTATTTAGAGCTTTTTGAGACGAATGGTATCGATGTTAAAATCGCAACACGGCATAGGTTGAAAGAATTGTCCGTCGATAGTGACGCTATTTATTCTAAATATAGGCACAAAATACAGAAAATAGGGCTTATTCAGTTTATTAGGTTTATTAGTAAAGAAAATATTATTGTAATTCATGGCCTAAATTTGAATTGGGGATGGAAATGGTTTTTAATAAAGCAATTGGCCGCATTATTTGTTTATTGTCCTCCTATTTTATTTGATCAAAGGGATAAAAAATTGATGGACTGGCAGCTGCTTTTTAATGCGTATCAGATGTTATATAGAGTTCAGAAATAGATGGGGTAGGGATCTTTACCTTTTAGTTTTTTCTTTAACACTTTCAAACTCCATAGAATCCACAATGACTTGTAATAAATAATGAAGAACGGGAAAACGCATGAACCATCCTAACGATGCGTAGGCTAAATTGATATGGTCAAAACAGCAGGAAATTGCAGTTACACTTTTAAATTCCATTCCATTATGATCAATATATGTAACTTGAGTTAATTTGTTCCCTGGGTAATCAGTATCAAATTTAATGTCGAGATTGACGGCGTTAGATTTTAAAAACCACGTTCGAAATTGTTCGCATTGACTACAGTTTAATTTAAAATAGACGACCCCTTTTGGAATATCCTTCGGTTTCCATAAAAACATCCATTTTGGAACAATAGATTTATAAGTAAGCCATTCTTCTCCGAATCGGGTATCCATGTCGGATCCTTCATGAAAGTCCGATATTCCAATGACAAACAAAATAGATACAATAAAACCAATTAAAAAATAAAAAGAAGAATAAGAAATGCTTAACACTATAAATAATAACGTGTAGGACCATTGTATGGGGTTTTTGCAATAAGCATACACGCCTGTTCTAACTAATTTTTTTGTCGGGTCAAAAGGAAACGGAGTTCCATCACCTTTTGTAACTAAATCATTTACGGCAGCTAAGGCAGGAAAAACTACAATAAAAAGTATCTGAAATTCTATGGATGACCATTCGAACGAAAGGTTGGGGAGCAAGCCATATGCATTTAAAAGTAATGGAATTCCTAGTATGGTCGCAGTCCCAATTGTAATCACCTGTAATATAGATCGAAGACCTAAATATTTATTGTTGTAGCTGCAATAGGCCCAAAAATACCCAGGAACGAATACAATAGCAATTAATGAGAGTTCTCCAAGTATCCAGTACGAGTTGAACTTTATAAGACCGATGTCTTGCAGCACAGGCATAGTACATATATCAATCCAAAATAGAGAAATAGCTATTAGAAACAGATGTCGGCCTTTGAAAAAAAGAACAGGAAGTACGCCCCAAAAAAAAATCCAGATAAAATAAAGGTCAGGTGGAATGTGTAAGGAAGGGATCTTGGAAACTGTAAATTGCCATAATCCTAAGTCAGCACACATATAGTTTGTAAAAAATAACATGACCACCATATACAAACTTGCGTAAAAAACAGCCCAGTTTGTTTTGGTATTTTGATTATTTCGTAGAAAGAAATAGCTTAATGCGATTAATACAAATGTGACGAGAATATTTCGGATGATGGAATGGTTTGCTGTAAGAAAAACAATGTGATGTTCTTGAATTGAACTATTAAGTTTGACTATCTGAAAGACCCATTGAGCAGTTTCTAATATTGATGAAAAAGACATTAAAAATTATCTAGGTTTTTAATTTGGTTCTAACCAAAGTAATGATCAATAAGGTATTGATTCATCAATCCGACAGCATATTTTTCAATGGGCTCGAAGTACCATTTGGGGCCTAAGTCGCAGGTAAAATTACTCACCCAAATTACTTCTGTTTGGTTTTCTCCTTTATCGATAAGGGTCACATCAATAGTTGACCACGTTAACCAGTGACCAATATGAGTAGTATCTTTAATAACGTTAAATGTAACGCTAGTTTTATCCCGTTCAACAATTTTCAAAGAGAGAGTCCCTATTCCCTTAGTTTTTGATTCAAATTGGATATCGCGTGTATCGCCAATTTCTGTTCCTACGCCTGCAATATCGATAGGAGTAGGGAACCCAATTTTAAAAAATGGAGGGTAATTGTCTTTAAATTTTTGCTGTGTTTTAAATGCATCTATAGATACATTTTTATTGAATGTGATCGATGTTTGTACAGATTGAACCGTTGGAGGCAATATGTCTTTATGAGGTTGAGCAATTACAATAATTATAGGAATAAAAAGAATTGAGAAGAGTTTTGATTTATTTTTTGAGGTCAGACGTTTATACATCAAAATAATCAGAGCGGATATCCCATAAAAAAGAGGTGCTGCCATAATGATGCAAACCAGTCCTTCTCCAAATAAAATAGATGAAAGTAAAAGAAAGTATGTGATCGCCTTAAAAACAGTTGCTTTGGCAGTTTTGGGTGGTTTTGAAAATTTAATCATTATTAATGTGATTAACGTAGGAAGTCCAATAAGGAGGACAAATAAAGCACTAGACGCTTGCCAGAAATCATTAATCATCCTGTAATAAAAGCTCGCGGCCGCTAATGCAATAACGATTGCAATAAATTCAGACTTTTTACGATTTTTAAATATATTTTTGATTAAATTAATTTTCACATTTTTAGAGGTATAGTTCAATTAGGTTTAGGGTAGAAAAGCACTTTATACACTTAGTTGTAAGTGAAGGTTCCTTAGGCTTTTAACGAAAAGTATAGGGTTCTTTTCAAAGAGATAACACGTGATACGATACATTTATTCAACTTTATTGATGTCTATTTTTTGTTTTTTTGATATGATAGCCAAGAACAATTTATGAGTGATAGTCAAAAATATAATTCAGAATCCACAACCCCAATCTCCGAGTCTAATGACAAGAATCATGTGTCAAAACCGAAGTCATTAAAAAAGCAGTTTCTTACAATATTTTTAGTTGTCGCTACCGAGTTAATAGGCTTTGGACTAATAATTCCGGTTTTACCTTTAATTGGTGCAACGTATGATGTAAACCCTTTGATGTTAGGTGTTTTAATGGCGTCTTATTCATTTATGCAATTTATTTCGGCACCAATCCTAGGAGCCTTATCAGATAAATACGGCAGAAAGCCAGTTTTAGTTTTAAGTAAACTAGGGACTGTTTTTGCGTATGCCGTTCTGGCTATAGCTCAGTCATATTGGTTGATTTTGATTTCACGATTAATTGATGGGTTCACTGGTGGAAATGTTACGACTGCGAGGGCCTATATTTCTGATATAACGACGCCAGAAAATAGGTCGAAGGGCATGGCAATTATCGGAATATCTTTTGGGGTTGGGTTTATTTTGGGACCATCACTTGGAAGTGTTTTGTATGGAACACAGTATGGGTACATGTTACCTGCTGCGGTCGCTGGGGGACTGTCATTTGTAGCGATGATTTTGACTATATTTTTAATAGAGGAACCTGACCATAGAACGAAAACATCGTCAGCATTAAAGCAGTTATTAAATGGGGGGAAGTTATTTAAGAACAAAACCGTTTTGCTAGTATGTGCCCTTCAATTAATCTTTTTAGTGATGTTTTCTGGATTTGAAACATCGTTCGCCTTTTACACTAATAAAATATTTGGCTACGACGAACAGAAAAACAGCGTATTGTTTATCTATGTTGGATTACTTGCGTTGTTTATTCAGGGTTATTTTTCTCAAAAAACGGTTAACAAATTTAAAGGACGAATTTCAGTCGGAATAATATGTGCGTTAATTGGATTAGGAGCCATGGGCTTTCTTAGTAATATTTGGATTCTTTTAGTTGCGTTAGCATTTCTTTCTCTAGGGTTCAGTTTAGTTAATACGTATTTGCCATCGTTAATGTCAGTTGTGCTTCCGGAAAATCTTCGGGGCGTTGGTATGGGAATATACGAAGGCGTTGGAAGTCTCAGTCGAATCATCGGTCCGTTGGTGGCGTTTGCTTTAATTTCTTTTTCTTTAAGAGGCTATTATTTAATTTTAGCAGGGGTTTTGGTGATAGGTGTTTGTTTTTTTATTTTGTTATATAAAGATAGTCCTCAACTTGAAAACAATGAGTCAACGACTTAATCAATCCGTCACTTTTAGGGGAGTAGGTATCCATTCAGGGAGGCCTGTGACGTTAACTATTCATCCGTCAAAATTAGGGTCGGGAATAGTATTTGAGCGCAAAGACAAGAGTGGCTATCAAATTCCACTGACGATTGATACGCTTCACACCGCCAACCGGTCAACAATTATTCGTAAGGGGGACGTAATTATTCAAACTCCCGAACACTTTTTATCCGCGTTATATGGCTTAGAAATTAGAGACGCTAGACTAGAGCTAGATTCAGATGAATGCCCAATATTAAATGGTTCAGCAGACGGGATTGTTCATAAATTGGTGGCAAGTAACCTAGGTGATACCCAGGTAATAAACGAATTGGTTCATAACAGTATTTCCAACCAGGTTGGGTCGACGATAGATGTTGAGCATAGTCTAACTATTGATAAATCTCATTATGTGACTTGTGGAGAGGACAAAGAAAAATCCTTTTTAATTTTACCGTCCGATGTATGTCGCATCACTTACATATTAGAATACAGTGATTCATTTGTTGGCAATCAGATTGCAGATATTGTAGTCACTAAAAATAGTTATGAAAATCAGATATGTATGTGCCGAACGTACGGATTTGAGCATGAGATTTTGGCCTTAATCGACCGAGGTTTGATAAAAGGAGCGAGTTTAGAAAATGCTATCTTGGTTAAAGAAAATAGTTTTAGCACCGATTTAAAGTTTCCAAACGAACTTGCTCTGCATAAGATATTGGACCTTTTAGGAGATATTGCGGTACTCGGGGCATCTGTAAACGGTCATATAATTGCACGAAAAACGGGACATTTAGAAAATATTATATTGGCAAAATATTTGGTAAATCTACAAAAAGGGTGACTTAAAGTCCTAGCATTTTTTGTTCCATAATAAGTAGTTTTTTAATTTTCTTTTTTAGTTTTTGAGCAATGACCTCTGGAGTCTCTACTTCTTCTTCCGGAACCATGTGTTTACCCTGTTCAATGGGGTCTTTGTCTTTCAGAAAATGTTCTTTTTCTAAGTCATCAGGAGCGACAATTTTTTTTTTTAATTGTTCTTTTTTATTAAATGAATTTTCTAAAACACTTCCAAATTGAGTAGCAATATAATTATCTTTGTTTACAGAATGTTTGTGGTTTGACGCATTTATACTAGCAGATTCGCTACCTATCTTTGATGACATGGTGGTTAGATATATATCCCGTTGGAGTCTGATTCGTTAAAATGAGACGTCCCGGAAGGATTAACTTGATTGGATATTTGGTTGCCAAATGATGATTTAATATCGTTTACGATAGCAGGATCAACATCTAATTGATCGAGTAGTCGATAGATATGCTCAGACGTTTTGTTTGGTTTAAAGAAATCTGGATTATAGTCCGATTGCATTTTTTCAGTATTCGGAAATTGTTCCGTATACAAGTTAGCCAATTTTATTCACCTCAGGCTTAATTAAGAGATTTTGGGCAAATGACAATGCTTCTTGTTTTTTTGTAGGAATAGCAAGAATAGATTCTTTAACTATCTTAACCATTTTAGAATCGTTCTTTGATAATTGTTTTCCAATTACACCCTCAATTTTTAATGCGATCATGACTTCGGTTAAAATGATTTTACCTTCATCCGTGCCAATGTAGGGCAGAATATTTTTTAAAATAGACTTAAATTTGAGCTCATTCTCAGGATTTCTCATGAGAAAGTTGCTTGGTTTGTTTTTTGCTAACGCTTTTGATGAGTTGTCATTCACAATTATTACCTCTTTTAAGTTTAAAGAATCGACCTTATTATAGTAACCTAATTTTAGATGAATTCCTTATAAATAAAGTATCGTAAAAATATAGTCTGAATTTGCATTGATTTTTTGTGATGGGTTGGTGCTAAAAAGGGAATATGAATAAGTGAAGTTTTTTAATAGAAGAGTAATGGGGACACCGATGTCTTACGATGTCGTAATTGTTGGTGGGGGAATAAATGGGTGTGCGTTAGCTAGGGAACTTTCGTTAAGAAATTTTTCGGTTTGTTTGATAGAAAAAGGAGACTTTAGTTCTGGAACAAGTTCAGCATCGTCAAAACTTGCTCATGGGGGACTCCGATATTTAGAACAATACCAATTTTCTTTGGTGAGAGAGTCTATAAAAGAGCGTTCTAACTTGCTTGAAAATGCGGCCCATTTGGTAAAGCCATTACCATTTCTTTTTCCAGTATATCAAAATCAGATATCCAGTATTAAATTAAGAGCAGGGTTATTTCTCTATGACTGTCTTAGTTTTGGGCGTGGGATAAAGAGATTCAGGTGGCTTGGTAAAAACGAACGGGCCTTAAAGAATTTGAAGAGCATCGGGTTAAAAGGGGCGGCTAGATATTATGACGCTCAAATGCAAGACTCTCGGATTGTTTTAGAAAATGTTTTGGATGCCAACAAACATGGGGCGGATTGTTTCAATTACTGTGAAGTGATGTCTTTTAAAAAAATCGGAAACAAAATTCAGTCATGCCAAGTTTTGGATCTGCTCACCCATAGTGAGTCAATTATTAGTGGCAAATTATTTTTTTTAACAGTGGGGCCGTGGACGGACAAGGTGATATCGCGGATACCAGGAGAGACTCATTCCCCTTTATTAAAACCAAGTAGAGGGATACATATCATTTTAAAGAAGAAGATAGTGGAAGAAGCCGTCGTTATTCCTAATTTGCAGGACGGGCGACTTATATTTGTGATTCCTTGGGAGGGCAAAACATTAGTCGGTACGACGGACTTTCCTATTGGTGGAGATATAGACGCAGACAAAGCGTCTTCGAGTGAAATTTGCTATTTGCTTCAACAATTGACATCGATTTTTGAGGGTCTTGATTTAACTTGCGCATCTATATCGGGAATAATGTCTGGGATTAGGCCTTTGGTGGATCAAAAAGAAAAGGACCTTCAGTCTGTATCGAGAGAACATCGGTTTATTCAAATTAAAGAAAACCTAATTAGTTTAGTGGGTGGAAAATTTACGACGTATAGAAAAATTGCTGAAGAGGCTGCTCACGCTGTTCATTTAAAGTTTGGACTCAAAGAATCGTTCGAGTCGTTAACAAATAATTGCCCAATATATGTTCGGGATTCAGAGAGGTCAAAAAGGGACGCTGGCTATTTAGCTAAGGATTCTGAAGGTAAGATCCCCGGCAACGATAGTATGTTAGATGATAGCTTTATCATTGGAGATAAGAGGAATGAAACTTATTTGAGAGATTTATCAAAAGAACAGAAACAGCTTTCAGAAACATATGGTAAATCGGTAGGTGGCATTATAGAAATAATGGATAGAGATAGGTCGTCGACGTTATTGATATCTGGAACGACTGTGTATAGAGCAGAAATAATATACGCAATTCAAAATGAATTTTGTCTAAAAATTATGGATTTTATAAGAAGGCGTACGACGTTGTATTTTGATTTGTTTGAAAATGAACGTATCTTGCATGAAGTGGCAGATATTTTTCAACAGCAGTTGAACTGGTCTGATGAGTACAAGCGTAGAGACATTATGGAGGTAGTAAGCCAGTTACATGGCGAACGTGAAATTATAAATAAAGGCGTTGAACAATTTATCAGGGACGGGAACAATGAATAAAATTTATGATTTGGTCATTATCGGAGCAGGTAGTGGCGGTTTGGTTGTGGCTTCGGGAGCAGCTGGGTTGGGAGCGTCAGTCGCTTTGATAGAAAAGCATAAAATGGGTGGAGATTGCTTGAACTATGGGTGTGTTCCTAGTAAAGCTTTTTTAAAACCTGCTCACTTAGCCAAAGACATAAACAACGCATCAGAACTGGGACTATCTGTAGGCAATGTCACGGTAGATGTTAAAGAGATAATGAATTATGTGAGGTCTGTGATAAAAGAAATTGAGCCACATGACTCTAAGGAACGGTATGAAGGGTTAGGGGTCGATGTAGTTGAAGGGGCGGCTACTCTGAAGAACAGATATTCTGTATCTGTTATGGATGCGGATAAAAATGAAACCATAATTAAAGGAAAAAAAATTGTCATTGCTACTGGGGCAGAGTCTGCGGTTCCTCCTATACCAGGGTTAAAGGATATTAATTTTCTAACAAATAAATCTATTTTTAAGTTAGAAAAGCTTCCAGAGCATTTAATTATTTTAGGAGGGGGACCGATTGGGCTTGAGTTGGGACAGGGTTTTGCTCATTTGGGTTCTAAGGTAACTGTAATTGATATGCTTCCGAGTCTTTTTCCAAATGACGATCCAGAAGTAGGTCCATTGATGGAGAAGGTGTTGAACGAAGATGGGCTGTCGTTAAAATTATCTGCAGGTATTAAACGTTTGAGTGAAAAAGATGGTCAAAAGAGTGTATTTATAGAAAATAGTTTAGGTGTTGCAGAAGAAATTATTGGGGACCATGTGCTTGTTTCTCTTGGACGACGGCCAAATTCAAAGGGGTTGAACTTGGAATCAGTTGGTGTTGCGGTCACCAAACGAGGGTTCGTAAAATGTAATAAATCCATGCAAACGTCCATACCAAATATTTATGCTTGTGGAGATGTCGTAGGTCCTTACCAATTTACTCACATGGCTGGATATCAAGCCGGTATTATATTGAGACATAGTATTTTTAAGTTGCAAGCAAAGGTCAATTATAGAACGGTTCCTTGGGTTACATATACTCGGCCTGAAGTCGCTCATGTTGGGTTAACGGAACAAATGGCCAAAAATGAGGGCATTTTTAAAAAAATAGAAAAAGTTGATTTGACGTCTATCGATCGTGCTAAAGCAGATCATGATAGAGAGGGGTTTCTTAAGTTTATTATTGGAAAACGTAACAGATTGTTGGGTGTGACAATTGTCGGGCAAAAGGCTGGAGAAATGATTGGGATCGGGGCGCTTGCTGTTCAAAAAAAGTTAAAAGCGTCTGAATTTTTATCGATGATTTTTCCATATCCAACGCAAAGTGAAATTTATAAATTTACATCCTTAAATCTCGCTAAGAAAGGGTTTAAACCTTGGATGAAAATCTTGGTCAAAAAGATATTTCTTTAAATTTAAAGAAACGGATAAGTTGATAGAGTATTTTAATGCCTTAAAAATCTAGAACAGTTCCTTAATCGTGAACGAAAATATAGAGGGTCCTCTTGTGAATACATGTAGATGTAGTCTTTTAATTCTATCCGTATTTTCGTGACGATTTAATTTTTTAAGTAATTTTCCGGATTAAATAAAAACTTTTTGAAATTTTTTTTTTTTTGTTTCGATAACTAGGTATAACCTTTAATTAATTAATACAAAAATGTAGTATGTGTCGAATACAATCGGTTACGTATATTAATTCAGGAGACAAGTTATACAAAAATGTATATTTGTATAAAAGGGGGGCTTAAATGGGAGTATATTCGAAAATGAACAACGATATCCAGCCTAATCAGGCTAAAGAAATTAAAAAAGAAGATAAGAAAAAAGTTATTAATGTGAAAGTCTATGAATATGGTCATGTGAGAGTTCACAATATTGATATGCATTCTGGAAGAGATCGGCAAAAACTTAGTTATATTCTTACATACGAGAAACATAAATTGAGAGCTAAAGATAGAGAATTATACGAGACTTTGTTGATGAAACATAAAAAAGGAAACAAACCTCATGATTTACGGTTTTCACCACTTCATGGAATGCCTAATCGAGAGATGCATCAGTATTCCGATAAACGTTTTACTTCTTAACTATTAAAATAATAAAGGTGAATTTTTGATAAGTAAAAATTCACCTTTATAGTTTTGACAGAATTAATGTGAAGTTACCACGTTACTTGGACGTGCTTGTTACAGTGAACCCTGCCTTATCGATTTCAGATTTGATGGTGGATATAGTTAATTTAGATGAATCATAGGTGCATATTGTTTTCCCGGTTTCGATGTTTATATCACACGAAATAAATCCATCTAGTTTTTTTAAATTTGTTTTAATGGAATGTGAGCAGCTTCCGCATGAAATTCCTGTCACTAAAAGAGTGTCTTCTTTTATGGTATTTTTTTCATTGGATTGAACTTCTTGGGTTTCTAAATTTGAGTTCTGTAAAGTTTGTGAGTCGGGCGCTAGTTTTTCACCCATTGATAAAAGATTTGATGTTAAACATAAGATGACGAATATCTGAGCAAAGATTAATTTATTTTTCATTTTTTTTTCTCCATTGGTATAGATAATTTTTCACAGTTTAAACTAAAATTTGATATTTAGGTAATTCAGTAATTTTTTTTGTATAATTTTGATAGAATACATACAATAAAATAGATTCTTTAGGAGACCTTATGACTACTCAACCAAAATCGATTCCAATGCTTGATTTACAAGCTCAGTATGAACCAATTAAAAACGATGTATTAAATGCAATAACTAGTGTTTTTGAATCCAAACACTTTATTTTAGGACCTCAGGGAAAACTATTTGAGGCAAGTTTAGCTGACTATTGTGGGAGTGACTACGGAGTTGGTGTTTCCTCTGGTACCGATGCCTTGATAATTGCATTGATGGCATTGGATATTAAACCAGGGGACGAAATAATCACCTCATCTATGACCTTTTTTGCGACCGCAGGAAGTATAGCAAGAACGGGGGCTGTGCCAGTTTTTGTTGATATTGATCCTGATACCTATAATATAGATCCAAAGAAAATTGAAGAAAAAATAACGACTAAGACTAAGGCAATTATGCCCGTTCATTTATATGGACAAATGGCAGACATGGAATCCATTATGGGAATTGCTAAAAGACACAATTTACATGTTATTGAAGACGCGGCACAGGCCATAGGGGCGTCAGTTACTTGGTCAGATGGGTCTGTAAGGAAAGCCGGAACAATTGGTGATATCGGATGCTTTTCATTTTTTCCAGGGAAAAATTTGGGATGCTGTGGAGACGGTGGTGGTGTTGTTACGAATGACAAGAGTCTTTATGAAACGCTGATTCATCTTCGAAACCATGGCGCACATCCAAAATATTATCATCAGATTATTGGTGGAAATTTCAGATTAGATGAACTTCAAGCGGCTGTTTTAAATGTTAAGTTACCGTATTTAGAAGATCAGCATAATGGCAGACAAAGAAATGCATCTTTTTATAATTCCAAATTGGAAGGGTCTCAATTTAAAACGCCGGTTGTTACATCAGGGAATCGCATGATTTTTAATCAATATACACTAAGGTGTAAAAATAGGGACGTTGTTTTGGAAAAATTGAAAGAAAAACGTATCGCACACGCCGTATATTATCCTGTTCCACTTCATTTGCAAGATTGTTTTAAGGAACTTGGATATAAAGAAGGAGATTTGCCTGAAACGGAACAAGCTGCTAAAGAGGTCTTTTCTATTCCAGTATTCACAGAGTTATCTGACGAGGATAAAGAGTGGATAGTAGAGATTTTGTTAAATTAGGAGTTTATTTTTTCTACGGCCGAGTTTGAGGCGTATGCTATTCACAAAATATGACGATCTGATCGAATAATAAGATAAACCTATTGAATCTGTGTGGGAGCTTTTTTTGCAGGGTCCAAATGGGCTATGATTAGTTTAGACCTTGCTGAAATCTAGGAATCAATCGCTAAACGCTCATTGGATTTTTTCAAGTCACTATATGAAGTGTGGAATAGGGTTAAAAACCTATTTTTCTCTTTGACTGTTTCTGAGAATGCGATATTTTCAATATGTAATAGTAAAGAAGGCGATTCAAATAAAGATAGGTTAGAAAACGTATTTTCTTTAAAGGCGGTTTCTAATATATATGAATCTAATTCAAAAGGTGGGGTAACTTCAGCCGTCGGGCTTGGATATACAGTTTCAATTATATCGAAGGCCGATGTATCACTGTCATCACTTGGGTTTATAGATGCTTTAGTATTGGTTGTCGACATAGTCATCATATCTTCTGAAGATTCGATGAGTGATGCGACAGTAAAAGAAGCAGCTATTGCTTCTGTTTCATAATCTAATTCTCCTGCCGATTTTTCTTCAATTATTTCATAGGGAACGTGCAGTAATCGTATGTGTTTTTCAAAGATTTCTGCAGACTCATGACGGGTTAATGAGTCTTCTTCAATAGCCTTGTAAGTTAATAGGCGTTGGGAATCTTCCAGAGGTTTTTTATGTCTAGGAGAATTGGTTTTTGCTGTTAGTGTAGGTTCTACAAACTCGTTTAGAGGGGGTGATGAATCGACTATTATTTTGGGAGAAGAGGAAGTCGAGTTCAGAAATGTAGTATTGATTTTACCAGATTTTCTGATAAATGGGTCGTTGATAACTGACGAGAGAACATCTTTTTCTGAAGACAGTAAATCATCCGTTGAAAATTCAAATCCTTTGTTCTTTTTTTCTATATTAGATGAAGTGATTATTTTTGAAATAGGAGGTTTAGGTGACTTAGATATGTCATTTTTCGGGGCGCTGTCAAGAATAGGGGATGAAGAATTGACCTCTTTGTTCTTTTTGGTTGAATTAGATTTAGGAGCAACTTTAGAAATGAATCCGTTGAGACCAGGCGCATCACTAATTTCTTTATTGGCACTAGTTGTTGGAACCGTAACGGAAGAATGGTGGTCATATGACGTATTTATCGGAATAGACTTTTTAGGTTCAGTATAAGTACCCGTTTGTTTCGAAAGAGTCAGTAAACTCGATTCGATTTCTGGTAATACGAAGTATGATTTTTTAGTATTTAATGTCATTGTTTATTTGTAAAATCCTAATGAGGAGTATACCATTTATTTAAATTTAAATAACTAGGTAAGTCTACAATTTAGGTGCATGCTTATTTGGCATACGTGACTGCTTGGTGTAAGATTATTTTCTATGGAAAAAAATGAATTACCAGCCTCGCCATTCGTTCTTTTTGAGGAATGGTTTAACGAAGCAAAAGCTAACCATTTGATAGGGATTCCGGAATCTTTCTGTCTATCAACTGTCAATAAAAACGGGTGTCCTGACAGTCGGATTGTACTTCTAAAGGGATGTCGAAGAAATGAATTTGTGTTTTTTACAAATTCGTTATCTACAAAAGGTCAGGATTTAAGACATAATCCAAATGTTGCAATGAATTTTTATTGGGAACCGCTTGGAAAACAAATTAGAATTCAAGGGATGGTGGAGAAAATAGATAATAATGAGTCTGACACCTACTTTGCGATGCGTCCTAGAGGAAGTCAAATTGGGGCGTGGGCATCTGAGCAAAGCCGTCCTATTCCTTCAAGAGCATATTTGGAAAAAAAAGAAGCTGATTTTACACTAAAGTTTGAAGGAGCCGAGGTTCCAAGGCCAGAACATTGGTTTGGGTATTCGGTCAAACCAAGTAAAATTGAGTTTTGGTTAAACAAAGATAATCGGTTACACGATAGGTTTGTCTTTACCCCTCAAAATGAAGAGTGGATCCCGTCACGAGTCGCTCCTTAATTTTTAGCTAACCCATGGTCAAGACACCCATATTCTCTTACAGGTGATTATTTGTACTGGTAAATATTCCTCTAGCATTACCGGCCAAAAATCCTCGCATTGGGTGCCCATCGTCATAATTAAATCGTTCAATAAATTCTATAAAAGAACCTGGCGTGTGTGTAGAAATAGAGTCTTTAAACGTGTGTAATAATGTGTCCGCGACAGTAGAGCTTTGCTTCAGTTTTTTTTCAGCAGACCCTTGAACTTCTTTTGTTCCGAACGAATTCAACGGAATATTATTGTTTTTTAACAGCACATGAAGATCCTCTAGGCTGGGGATAGAGTTTATATTGAGTTCATTAACTAATACAGTAAAATGGTTCCAGTGAAATCCATTAATTAGGGTCCAAATCGTATAGTGAACAGCGTCATGTAGTGATTTTATGGATTGAGATTCAGCTTTTATGGTTTTAAATTCGGATGAAAGAATCGAAAATGGAGACGTTTTTAAGAGACTTGAAATTTGTTTTTCGTTTTTAGAAGAGTGTAATAAAGGTAGATCCGAATACAGTCTGTCATTAATCGCTAGAAGAGCTATCTCCCGCGATTTTTCAGGAAGGTGAGTCACATCTTGTTCGCTGATAAAAATTTTAGGCCAATTAGTTTGTTGCGGCGGCTCATACCAGTGACAGTTTAAAAATAGGCTAGGAATAAAGATGTTTTCTTCTTTTTTATAACCATTTAAAAGAAAGAGCGGTTCGACACACGATTTTCCTGAATAGTCGTCGTTATTTGTAAGTGTGCGGATAGCAATGTGGTCGTTTATTATATGTCCTTGTTTCGTTTTTAAAAGATCGATGACTTTTCTTGCCGTAGGTGTTCGTTCTAAAAAGGTTGAAATTTGTGAATTTCGAAATGATGAAAATACAGACACTTGATTCGCAGTTAGTCGAATGCCATTTGAAACAAAAGGTGATTTCCTGCCCGTTATTAGAGATAGGTAATCGCTATTTTGTTCATGGGGTAGATTTTTTTTGAGTTTCATTAAGGATTCCTTTTCTTAATCATTATGATATAACTCGGCTTGTTCGGGTTCCGATACGTTCATTAACGTTACCTTCATATATTTTTGTTATCCTATTAATATTCCCGAAAGCGTTTTGGTTTAAACCTATCGAACTTCAATGCAGTCGTTTATGCAAAAAAGAGGGGGGTGATCCTACTCTTGTAAACGTGTCACCATAATCGTATGGGGAAGATAAAACGTTTGTGTTTCGAAAACTATCCCAGAAAGGGAATCTCTTTTATTCGAGGAATATGTCAAATTTTGTTCAGAGACTTTTAATAGAAACTAGACCCAAGTCGATTAGGATGCGCTGTATATATAAAACGAGGGTCTAAGAATAATACGTTTCGGGAAATAGTCGTCGTTCGACAATTTCAATCATAATATGCAATATCATCATATGAATTTCTTGAATTCTATCAGAGGTTTCTCCAGGAACTATCCATTCAATATCAGCAACACCTTTTAACTTACCACCCGATTTACCTAGAAGAGCAATTGTTTTTAACCCTTTTTTTGATGCCGCTTCGAAGGCATTGATCACATTTTGAGAATTCCCTGATGTTGAGATCCCAAGAAAAATATCTTGTTCGAGGCCAAACGCCTCAACACCCCGAGAAAAGATATAATCAAAACCAAAGTCATTTCCTACGCACGTAATATGAGATGGGTCGGAAAGTGATAGTGCTGGTAAGGGACGGCGATTGCCACGGAATCTTCCGGTGAATTCTTCTGCAAAATGCATAGCGTCACAAGAGCTACCGCCGTTACCACATATTAGTGCTTTACCACCGTTATTAAAGGAATTTGTAAGAAGATTAGCTGCGTGTTCAACTTTTTCAAAATTGGATGGGTCACTACAAAAAGCATCCAGTGATTTTTTTCCGTTTTCAAAGGCTTCAGTTATTTTGTTAATCATCGATTAGTCCCTTAAGCGAGTTTGTTCTCTGTAGTGAGCCGGGTCTATGACTTTTGAAATAGACCCGGTATTAAGTAAATATGCCGTAGTTAACACTAGATTTATATCAGAACTCTATAAAAACCGTAGCAATTTAAATTAACTGAAAATTCCAGCTTTCATAAAATCTTTATTCATTGCAGCAATATTAGCGACACTTATTCCCTTAGGGCAGGCCGCTTCACATTCATATGCGTTAGAACAATTCCCGAAGCCTGATTTGTCCATGGCCAATACCATGCTCTTCACACGAGATTTTCGCTCTGCCTGACCTTGAGGTAGTTTTGCAAGGTGATTTACCTTTGCTGCTACAAAAAGCATGGCTGACGCATTTGGACACGCTGCAACACAAGCAGAACATCCAATACATTGTGCGGAATTAAACGCATCATCTGCATCAGGTTTAGGAATAAGAATTGCGTTCGCATCTTGACCGGACCCCGTTTTGGCAGAAATAAATCCCCCACTTTTGATAATATTATCAAAAGCAGATCTATCAACAACTAAGTCTTTAACAATAGGAAGTGATGTACTTCTAAATGGTTCAATAGTAATTGTTTCATTATTTTTGAATTCTCTCATATGAAGTTGGCAAAGAGTCGTGTTCTTTAATGGTCCATGAGGGCGCCCATTAACCATCGCTCCACATGTTCCACAAATGCCTTCTCTACAATCATGATCAAACTCTATAGGGTCTTGACCTTTTTTTGTTAAATCTTCATTTAGAACATCAATCATCTCTAAAAAAGAAGAGTTTACATCTACGTTTTTAACGTCATATGCTTCAAATTTACCAGCAGATTTTGGTGATTTTTGTCGCCATACATTTAGGGTTAAATTAATTTTATCGCTCATTATTTGTAACTCCTTTGTGCAAGATCAATTGCCGAGTATTCGAGTTTCTCTTTGTGAAGTTCTTGTGGTTTGTTTTCACCTTTGTGTTCCCATGCTCCAACATAACAAAATTTATCATCTTGTCGCAGAGCTTCGCCTTCTTTGGTTTGGCTTTCTTCTCTAAAATGGCCACCGCAGCTTTCTTCTCTATGAAGAGCGTCACGCACCATTAATTCACCAAATTCTAAAAAGTCAGCAACTCGCCCAGCTTTTTCTAAGCTAGAATTAAGATTGTTACTGTCACCAGGAACCTTTAGGTTTTTCCAAAATTCTTCTCTTATTTTTGGAATTTTTTCTAATGCTTCTTTTAGACCTTCTGCGTTTCTAGACATTCCACATTTGTCCCAAAGTAACATTCCCAATTCTCTATGAAAATCATCAGCAGTTCGTTTTCCATTAATATTCAATAAAGTATTCACTCTATTAATTACGTCTTGTTCTGCTTGTTTGAATTCAGATTGGTCAGAGTTACAAGATCCAGGCGTTTCGTCCGCTAAAAAGTTTCCGATAGTATAAGGAATGACAAAATACCCATCTGCTAATCCTTGCATAAGCGCACTAGCACCTAGTCTATTTGCACCATGGTCAGAAAAGTTAGCTTCACCAAGTACGAACAGTCCAGGGATATTGCTTTCCAAATTATAATCGACCCAAAGACCACCCATTGTGTAATGAATTGCGGGGTAAATACTCATAGGGGATGTGTATGGGTCGCTTCCGGTAATTCGCTCATACATTTCAAATAAGTTTCCGTATCGAGCACGAATTGTATTTTCTCCAAGTCTATCAATCGCGGCAGCGAAGTCTAAATAAACAGCGAGTCCAGTTGGACCAACTCCTTTTCCATCGTCGCAAGCATATTTTGCATTTCTGGATGCCAAATCACGTGGAACTAAGTTTCCAAAGCTTGGGTATTTTCGTTCTAGGTAATAATCTCGTTCATTCTCTGGAATGTCTTTAGGATCTCGTGTATCACCCTTTTTTTTCGGAACCCAAACTCTACCATCATTTCGTAAGCTTTCACTCATCAGGGTAAGTTTAGATTGGTGGTCTCCGTGAACTGGGATACATGTTGGATGAATCTGTGTGTAACAAGGGTTCGCAAAGTAAGCTCCTTTTTTATGAGCTCTCCAAGCTGCCGTAACATTACATGCCATTGCATTGGTTGAAAGATAAAATGCATTTCCGTATCCACCGGTAGCAAGTATTACCGCATCGGCAGAATGGCGTTCTATTTTACCTGTACGAAGATTTCGAACAATAATTCCTTTAGCCTTACCGTCAACAATAACAAGTTCCATCATTTCACGACTTGTGAATAATGTAACGCCGCCTTTGTTTACTTCTTTCATCATTGCTTGATACGCACCAATTAAAAGTTGCTGTCCAGTTTGACCTTTAGCGTAAAAGGTTCGAGAAACTTGAGCGCCTCCAAATGATCGATTGTCTAATAGGCCACCATAGTCTCTTGCAAAAGGCACGCCTTGAGCAACGCATTGGTCGATAATGTTTACACTGATTTCTGATAATCGATGAACGTTCGCTTCTCTTGAACGGAAGTCTCCACCTTTTACAGTATCATAAAATAAACGATGAACACTGTCTCCATCATTACAATAATTTTTAGCGGCATTAATACCACCTTGAGCAGCAATGCTATGAGCACGTCGTGGGCTTTCATGAAAACAAAAAGCATTTACGTTATACCCAAGTTCAGAAAGAGAAGCCGCCGCAGAACTTCCAGCAAGTCCTGTCCCAACAACAATAACCGTATATTTACGTTTATTTGCTGGGTTAACCAATTTCATATTAAATTTATGATTCGTCCATTTTTCGTTAATAGCCCCTTCTGGAATATTTGATTTTAAATCCATAATTTCCTCCTACGCCGTTGGCGCAAATCCTAGATAAATTAGGATTGCAATCGCACTAAAACCAAGCATTAAACCAGTAGCTAATCCTACGCTCGTTTTTTTAATGAGATGGTTATATTTTTCGCTGAATATCCCAAATGTTTGAAAAACGCTTTGTATTGCATGCGATAAATGGCAACCTAAAGCGGCTAAACCAATACAGTAGCCGATAACTCTAAATATATTTTGAAAATAATTGTAAACAAGCCCATATAAACCTAAGTCTTCCCCCATAACGATACTCGCAGCACCATGATGATTCGTAAAACGAAAGTCGATAAGATGAAAAATAATAAATATAAGAAGAGCCGTTCCAGATATTGGCATAATTTTGACCAAGATTTTTGTTGCAACTTCTTCTCGATATCCTTTTTTACGTGCACGCTTATTTTCGACAACAATTTTAAATGTTGTAAATAAATGAAGAAGGAAAATTCCAAGTAGGCCGAATTCAATAACATAAAGAAATGGTTTCGTAGATTGAAGGGTGTTTACCCAAGCGTTAAATACGTCTGGACCTTTGAATAAAAGAAAGTTCTCAAGCAGATGAATAACCACAAATGCACTCAACATAAGTCCAGTAAGAGCGGCTATTTGTTTTTTCCCAATTGATGACGCAAAATATTGTTTAATAGGTAACATATGAATTTCCTTTTTAACCTACGGTTAAAGCTAATTTATCAACAACGGTTTGAACAGCTTGAGCTGAAGACTGAAGTGATTTTTTTTCGCTTTCATTGAGGTTTAATTCAATAATTGATTCTATTCCATTTGCCCCAAGTGCAACTGGAACGCCACAGTAAAGGTTATCGATTCCATATTCGCCATTACAAAGTGCACATACAGGAAGAATTCGTTTTGAATCCAAAACTATAGCTTCAACCATTGCTACAGCAGAAGACGAAGGAGCATAGAAAGCGCTGCCTGTTTTTAGAAATTTGACGATTTCAGCTCCACCGTGTTTTGTTCGATTATTAATTTCTTCGATTTTTTCAGCAGGTAATAATTCAGTAATAGTAATTCCATTTACAGTAGAAAATTGTGGTACGGGAACCATTGTATCTCCGTGGCCACCTAATACCATTGCTCTAACATCTTTAATAGAACAATTTAAAGCTTCAGCGATAAAACAAGCATATCGAGATGAATCCAAAACACCAGCCATTCCAAATACTTTTTTGGAAGGAAGGCCAGACTTTTGCCACGCCAAGTGAGTCATGACATCTAAAGGATTAGAAACGATAACAAATATTGCATTTGGAGAATACTTAGTCGCTTGTTCTACAACACTGCCAACTATTTTTGCATTTGTATTTAAAAGGTCATCTCTAGACATGCCAGGTTTTCGTGCTATTCCTGCTGTTACTACAAAGATGTCTGAATTTGCTGTGTCTTCGTAATTGTTTGTTCCTATGATTTTTGTGTCAAAGCCTTCTACAGCAGCAGATTGCATCATGTCTAATGCTTTTCCTTGAGGCATTCCCTCTACGATATCAATAAGAACGACATCAGCAAGTTGCTTTTCTACGATTCGCTGAGCGGCAGTTGCCCCTACAAATCCTGCCCCTACTACTGTTACTTTATGCTTAGCCATATTAATGCTCCTTTAATTATATTAGATTAATTAGTTTATTTTATGAAAATTTTATGTTTAACAAGACGTCATTATAGCGAGGAATTATCATATGCATAACCCCTTTAGCTAAAGGGGTTATGCATATGAGAGAGGATTAGGGAAATTAGAGGACATTAATGGAGGAATCAATAATTCTTGCCCATTCAACCATTCCTCCAATCATATTCCTAACCTTTTTGAAGTTTTTGGAAAGAAGGAATTTAGTTGCAGCACCGCTTCGTCCACCTACTCTACAAATAACGATGTAATTACCCGTTATATCTAAAGATGATACGTTTTCTTCAATTTTGCTGAGGGGAAAAAACATCGCATTAGAAATGTGACCAAACTGGAATTCTTGTTCTTCACGAACATCGAGTAAAACGATATCAGACATTGATTCGGAGTTTAGTTGAGAAACGTCGGTACATGTGATTTCAGGTATAGGTAACATTTATTCTCCCTTTACATATTTGATAGGTGGTTGATTTTTTTTAAACCATAACAACCTTTATAGTAGACAATAATCTTCTCAATTGTCTATCATGGCCGCATGATTTTTTTAGTAACAGGAGCTGCAGGATTTATAGGATCTAATTTTGTAGACTATTTATTAACTGATGAGCGTAACGACATTTTCGCAATCGATAATTTAGACGACTTTTATTCTTCAGACATTAAAAAGGAAAATTGTCGGTTGTTTCAAAATCATCCCAGGGTTCATTTTGAGAAATTAGATATAAATGAGACGGAGGCCTTTCAACGCTCTGTTTCACGTTTTTTAAAGTGTAGAAATGCACTGTCTAAAAGACGGATTCATATTATTCATTTCGCTGCCAGACCAGGTGTGGCTCAATCTTTTACGACACCTGATTTGACGAATAAAAGCAACGTAATAGGAACTAGATCTGTGTTACATATCGCAAAAATAATAGGGGCTAGCACCTTCATATTTGCGTCGTCGTCGTCTGTTTATGGCAAATTGGGCAGTGTCCCATTTCATGAAGACTTGAATTTGGGTGAGCCTATGTCTCCTTATGCGGCTTCGAAAGTTGAAGGAGAAATCCTTTGTAGCTCGTTTGCAATGGAAAATAAAAATTGTTCGGTCAGGGTATTACGGTTTTTTACAGTGTATGGAAATCGGCAGCGTCCAGATATGGCAATCACAAAGTTTGCACGGACAGCCATATCTAATCAACAAATTGTTCTATACAATAACGGCAATAACTATAGAGACTTTACTCACGTGAATGACATCGTCGAGGGCATACATCTTGTCATAAAAGGGTCGATTGCCGGATTCGGTGTATTTAATATTGGGTCGGGGGGGTCTATTAAACTTGAAAAGTTGGCCAATTTGGTCGTAAATCATCTTGCAAGTAAATCTAAAGTAATAAAGCAAAAAGCCATTAAGGGGGATATGATTAGAACCCAAGCCGATATATCTAAAGTAAAAAAATTAGGATATGCCCCTAGGATTTTTATTGAAAAAGGTGTAAAAACGTTTTTAGATGAATATTTAAGCGCAAGAGTCATAGAAGCGGAGAATTAGAATGAATATTATTGAAAAGGGTGCTTGTATTGGGAAAGGGACACGTATTTCCTATTTTTCTCATGTTTTAGCAAGTGCAGTAATCGGGGATGAATGCGTCTTAGGGCAAAACGTTTTTGTTGGGAATCATGTGAAGATCGGAAATAAGTGCAAAATACAAAATAATGTATCTTTGTTTGAAGGTGTTGAATTAGAAGACTATGTATTTTGTGGACCCTCTATGGTTTTTACAAACGTCATTAACCCTCGGTGTAAATTTCCTCAAAACGACGCTCGATTTTATAAGAAAACGTTGATAAAAGAAGGCGCATCGATCGGGGCAAACGCAACAATTGTTTGCGGCAATACATTAGGAATGCATTGTTTTATTGGGTCGGGAGCAGTTGTAACAAAAGATGTTCCAGATTATGCCATGATAATAGGGGTTCCAGGACGTCAGTCAGGGTGGATGTCGGAAGGGGGAGAAAAACTTATCTTTGATAGTCGGGGTAAGGCTGTTTGCAAAAAAAGTAATACAGTTTATGAACTCACGGACGGTAGAGTTACTCGGGTCAGCTAGTTTATTTGTAAACTGGGTCGTCGCCAAAATAGTGTCAGTACTAAATGAGCCCATAAGGTAAAAAGATTGGCATGAGTTTCTATTATAAATGTCGACACGCTGGGCTGGGGGCGCTCATTCCCTGGTCTTAATTTTTCATACTTGACTAATCCAATTGAGATAATAATGTATAATTGCTGTGTGCAAACTTTTATGATATAATTATTAAAAATTTAGAGTAGATTAATAGGTGGTTTATAATGTTACGATTTTATGAAATTGCAGATACAATTGACCAAGAAGTCAATCAATTTGAAGAAGATATTAAGGATTTTGTAGCCGGGACAATTAACCCCATTAAATTCAAAGCTATTCGGGTGGCTCACGGCATTTATGAGCAACGACAAGAGCATACGTATATGATACGAATAAGATGTGCTGCCGGAGGAATAACTCCGGTGCAGCTTAAAAAATGTTCTGAGCTTGGTGAACAGTATGGCAGTGGCGAGGTTCATTTTACGACACGTAGAGAAGTTCAGCTGCACAACGTATTGATTCAAGATATAGTAACTGTTATCCGGGAATTATTAACCGTAGGGTTAAGCACACGTGGTGGCGGTGGGAACACAATTAGAAATATCCTAACATCACCAAATTCAGGTGTAGATAAAGAAGATATTTTTGATGTTGATCCTTATGCAATTGAATTAACATCTCGAATGGTTAAAGAACCTGATTCATGGAATTTACCAAGAAAGTTTAAAATTGCATTTTCAAATAATTCAAAAGACACGGCCTATACGCAAGCAACTTGCTTAGGGTTTGTGGCGACTAAAAAAGAAGATCAAGACGGGTTCGAAGTGTATTGTGCGGGGGGTATGGGTGCTAAGCCAATGGTTGGGCACCTATTGATGGACTTCGTGCCAGCAGAGAAAGCCTACCAAGTGACGAAAGCGTTAAAGGTCATGTTTGATAAACATGGAAACAGACGAAGTAAATTTTCAAATCGGCTAAAATTTTTATGGAAAAAATTACAGCGAGAAGAATTTGTGAGTTTGTTTCTTGAAGAATATAATAAGATCTCTTCAGATAAGAATCTGGATTTGAAAATTGTCGATTTAGACAATAGACCAAAAATAGATGCCTCTGTAAAAGTGGACGCTCCAAAAGACGATAAATTTGACATTTGGAAAGAAAGATATTGTTTGGCTCAAAAACAAGAGGGGTTGTATTGTATTAAAATCCCGTTGCAGCTTGGTGATTTAGTTTCAAATGACGGACTGTCGTTAACTAAATTAGTAGAGTTGTTTGGTGAAAATACGATTCGGTGTGATAGAGCTCAAAATATTCGGTTAAGGAATATACCTGAAGCTTATTTGGGAAATATATATAACTGTGTAAGTTCATTCGAGAGGTCTCTTGTTGAGCATGCGTCTTTTATAGGAAACATGATTAATTGCACCGGAGCTCAAACATGTAAATTAGGTATTTGTTTGCCAAGAGGATTATCTGTGGCAATTCGTGATAAATTGGTTTCGTCTAACTTGGATTTAGATAGATTAGCTGATTTCCGATTAAATATGTCTGGATGTCCAAACACATGTGGATTACATCATATTGCTGATTTAGGATTCTTTGGCAAAGTGGCTAGAAAAGAAGGTCAGATGTATCCAGCTTACTATGTTCTTGCGGGAGCACGTGTAGCCGCTGGAGAAACAAAGTATGCTGAAAAATTAAATGAAATTGCTTCACATCATATTCCGAATTTTGTTCATGATTTTTTGCAAGCGTATTTGATTAATGCGGAAGAATACAAAAATTATCAAGATTATTTAGAAGATGAAGGCAAAGACGTTATTAAATCATTGTGTGAAAAATATAGTAATGTTCCTTTGTTTAGTGAAGACGAATCATTTTACATAGACTTTGGAGCGACTAGAAAATTATCGTTGGACGAAATGGGATCTGCTGAGTGTTCCGCAGGAATGTTTGACATGATTGATGTAGATAGAAAAGTTATTCGAAGAGAGCTTAAGCAACTTGATGCTGGAACAGGCACTTTAGAAGAAAGCTTGTACAATATTACCTTTTCTTCAACTAGAATGCTTCTTGTAACGAGAGGTCTAGATGTAAAGAGAGACGAACAGGCTTTTCAGTCATTTGATAAACATTTTGTAGAAACAGATCTAATTTCAAAAGAGTTTAGGTCAGTCGTTCAGCTGGGAGAATTGGTAGCAAAAGGTGACTTAGACAAATCTGTTTTAACAGGTAAAAAATCTGAAATTATTGGGCTTTCTTCAGCCGTAAATGAACTTTATACAAATATGGATGACAGTCTGAGATTTAAAAAAGAAACAGTTGTTTCCGTTGATAAAAAGGAAGAAGCTGAACTTGTCGAAAAGGATTATAGAGGCGTTGCGTGTCCGATGAATTTTGTGAAGACAAAATTAGTTTTGGAAATGATTGCATCTGGTCAAAAACTACAGATACTTTTAGACGATGGGGAACCAATTGAAAATGTTCCTAACTCTGTAAAACTTGAAGGACATAAAATTTTAGAGCAGATAAAAACACCAGATGGTCACTGGCAAGTATTAATTCAAAAAAAATAAAAAGGAACCGATATGGACACGAAGAATCAGTATCAAGCTGAAATTAAAAATGGCAAACTAGTTAAGGAAGACGGGTCGTTTTTTAGGGCGGCTCCATTTGAAGTTCGTTCAGAAGACGCCATCTATACAGTAGAATACATTAGAGATCACGAAAAAGAAGTTGTTTATAGGGTACAAGAAGATGGTAAAACAATTGGCGAATATGGACATCCCTTTTTTGTTCCTAATGAAGGGCCTGAAAAAGCAATCGAACAGTATTCAAATTGTTCGGCATTATTTCATGCGTTTGTTGTGTTAAATATAACAAAGCAGAAAGATTTTCGACAATATTTTGAATCTAATTCGGATTCGTTAGTATACAAAATTAGTCAAACAACGTTTCTTTAGGTTTTTATCTTCAGGTAACGACCTATAACAGTTGCATCACATAAAAACACCCCGTCATATTGATGGGGTGTTTTTGTTGTTACCCAATCAAATTTTAGATATAATCTGATTTATGATATTTAATATAGATATGATAAAAAACGTTTACGCAAATTACGAAACATCTTTAGAAAGGGTAAGAAACCAATTAAATCGACCGTTAACATATGCAGAGAAAATTTTATATTCGCACATGGAGGAATCTACATCGTATAAATCTTTAAAAAGAGGAGCGTCGTATGGTGGGTTTTTTCCAGATAGGGTAGCGATGCAGGATGCTACAGCACAGATGGCTTTACTTCAGTTTATGCAAGCTGGAAAATCGTCTACGGCTGTGCCGTCTTCCGTTCATTGTGATCATTTAATTTTAGCAAAATCAGGCGCTAAAGAAGACATTATTAGTGCAAAAGAAGTTAACAAAGAAATTTATGACTTTTTGTCCTCAGTATCGAATAAATATGGCATTGGATTCTGGAAACCAGGATCAGGAATTATTCATCAAATCGTTTTGGAAAATTATGCATTTCCAGGCTGTATGATGGTTGGTACAGATTCACATACACCAAATGCTGGTGGAATAGGAGCTGTTGCAATTGGAGTCGGTGGCGCTGATGCTGTCGACGTTATGGTTGGTCTTCCATGGGAACTTTTATGTCCTAAATTTATTGGAGTAAAACTTACTGGTAAATTAAGTGGATGGACATCTGCTAAGGACGTCATCTTATATTTGGCTGGTAAACTGACGGTTAAAGGTGGCACTGGCGCAATTGTCGAATATTTCGGTGAAGGTGCTGAAAATATTTCGTGTACTGGAAAAGGAACAATTTGTAATATGGGTGCCGAAATTGGGGCAACGACATCTCTATTTCCATATGATGAAAGAATGAAAGAGTATTTGATTGCAACTGATAGACAAGATGTTGTTGATGCAGCCGCTAGTGTGGAAGGGCAATTGAAAGCAGATAAAGAAGTATTGGAAAATCCTGAAAAATATTACGATCAGGTAATTGAACTCAACTTAGATGAACTTGAGCCTTATATCAATGGTCCATTTTCTCCTGATGTAGCGACCCCTATTTCTCTTATGAAAGAAAAGGTAGAAGAAAATGGGTGGCCTGATAAGATTGAAGTTGGACTCATTGGGTCGTGTACTAATTCTTCATATGAAGATATGACACGATCTGCTTCGGTAGCTGAGGATGCGCTTTCAAAAAATATCAAATGTAAAGGTGAATTTACAGTTACACCTGGGTCAGAAATGATTCGAAGTACAATTGAGAGAGATGGCTTGTTAGAGACGTTTCGAAATGTTGGTGGCCAAGTGTTAGCGAATGCTTGTGGACCTTGTATAGGACAGTGGGCAAGACACACGACAGACCCAACGAAAAAAAATACGATATTGACGTCTTATAATAGAAATTTTTCTAAAAGAAATGACGGAAATCCAAATACTCATGCCTTTGTAGCGTCTCCTGAAATAGTAACAGCGCTAACGTTAGCGGGACGGCTGTCTTTTAACCCTTTAACAGATACGTTGACTTCAGGTTCTGGAGAACAAGTGAAGTTGACTGAACCAAAAGGAATTGAGTTACCAACGAAGGGATTTACGTTTGAAGATAATGGGTTTCAGCCAGCATCAAAAAATGCTGAAGATGCTGAGGTGAAGGTTAGCCCAACGTCTGATAGAATCCAGTTGCTAGAAGGTTTTTCTGCATGGGATGGGTCTGACATAAAAGGCTTGAAATTGCTAATTAAAGCAAAAGGAAAGTGCACAACCGACCATATTTCAATGGCTGGACCATGGTTAAAGTATCGAGGACATTTAGACAATATTTCTAACAATTTGTTAATGGGTGCATTGAACGCATTTAATGACGAAGTGAATTCTGTTAAAAATCAGTTAACAAATGGTTCCGGAGAAGTTTCAGCGGTTGCACGAGAGTACAAAAAAGCTGGGGTTTCTACTATAGTGGTAGGCGACGAAAACTATGGAGAAGGATCGTCTCGTGAACATGCAGCAATGGAACCTAGGCATTTAGGTGTTTCGGTTGTAATTACTAAATCGTTCGCAAGAATTCATGAGACTAATTTAAAGAAACAAGGTGTTTTGGCACTGATCTTTTCTGACAAATCTGACTATGACAAAATTCAAGAAGATGACAGCATTGATGTTGTTGGCTTAGAAGGATTTACTCCTGAGAGTAAATTGTCCGTAACCCTTAACCACAATGATGGAACGTCTGAATCAATCGGTGTTGAGCATACGTTTAGTGCCGCTCAGATTGAGTGGTTTAAGGCAGGGTCTGCTTTGAACGAAATTAAAAATCGATAATAGAATTTTTTAGTTTTATATAGCGTTTATTTTAAAAAGGCCCATTTTCTTTATGTTTTAGGGGAGTGGGCCTTTTTTGATCATTAGGAAAAAAACGATTAATAGCTATGTGGTGAGAGACTTAAATATTTATTGATGCTAAAAGCTCGGGGTTACACGTAGGGCAACCGACTCCTTTACAGGCCGCACAAGTTTTCATTGCTTGAGGGGGAGAAACGTTGCTATTCATAGCAGAGATATTTTTTACAGAGCTTTCTATACTTATTATATCTTTTCCGAGTTCTTTACCAGGAGACTCTTCTGATTTCAAAGAATTATTTAATGGAGATTGTCGGGAATCCGGATTATAAGATTGTGGCTCTTTGGGGAATATATTTAAATCCATAGACTTTATTATATTCTAATGTATGCCCATGTTTCAATAAAAAATATTGTGGGAATATATAGTATTGGAAAACATTTATGAAATATAAAATATTATCTTCTGGAATTTGGAACTCTTTTTTCTCAAAAAAAGACACTTGCGTGTTATGTGATTTAATTCAGAATAATTGTTTAGACGAAAAAGTTGGTAAGCGTGTTGTAGACCGAATGAGAAGCTGTTTTGATTTAGGGATTTATAATCAAAGTTCGTCTAAAGAAGTGTTTTCTAAAAAAGTGAGTGAAAGTTTAATTAAGTTTTCTGGAGATATGCATTTTCAATTAAATTACAATCCAGAAAAAATTGATAAAAGTAATGAAGAGCGAGTGCATTTGGAATTTTGTGCTAGTCGAAATTATGGATTTGAAGGCTTGAATGACTTGGGAAATAATATTATCCATTTAGTTGTTGGCGGATTTGTAGACCCAAATTTAGGAAATAAAAGTGCGGAAAAGGCTTGTATCAATGAACTAAAAAAATTGAAATTAAAGAGTCCTAAAGTGGTAATCATTGATTTAAGAAATAATGGAGGAGGGCATCCGAAAATGGTGTACCTATTAGCAAGCTTTTTTTTACCAGAATTTACATCTTTGAGCAAAATTAGAATTAAGGAAAATGGAAATATTAGTACTTCTGATTATCGTACGCACTCGTATGAGGAGATTCCAATTCAGGATAGGATATTAGACGCCAGGCTACATATATTAACAAGCTCTCAAACCTTCTCTGCTGCAGAAGAATTTGTTTATTTGATGAAGCATTTAAGAGATGCAAAGGTAATAGGCGAAAAAACCAAGGGAGGAGCACATCCTTGTTCAACTCATCATATCAATGATGATTTTTCAGTGTGTGTTCCAAATGGGGAAATAATTGTTTCAAAAACAAATGGAAATTGGGAAGGAACAGGAGTTTTACCGGATATTGAATGTTGCTCAACCGAGGCTTTGAAAACATCGTTAAAAACATTATGAATGGATAACATCTAATCGTTTAAAAATATTTTAACTTTAGGAATGTCAAAGATAATCAAACGAAGAGAGAAGTAAAAAAAGTCTTATCGCTCGAATGGCTCAAAAAGTTTTCAGGTTGAAAGTCCTGAATCGTGACGCATATCAATGATATGTAAACGATTCAAGACTTTCAAGGTGGGAAGTTTTTGAGTTATTCGTCGTCGTCGGAGTCAGAGAGGATATCATTCCAAGCTGCGATATCCGCCGCATGAGCTTCTTTTAACTTGCTAGTGTCACCATTTATAGTAATAGAAATAATGTCGTCTCCCATTTGAATCGTATTCACAGTAGACATATCAACTTCAGATTGAACTTCTCCAAAAATAGTATGTTTGTTATCCAACCAAGGTGTTTCAACGTGAGTTACGAAAAACTGACTACCATTGGTACCCGGGCCGGCATTAGCCATAGATAAAATTCCAGGTTTGCTATGTGTTAATGATGAATCAAACTCATCTTCGAATTGATATCCAGGAGATCCAGCCCCAGTTCCATCAGGGCATCCTCCTTGAATCATAAAATTATCAATAACTCTATGAAAAGAAAGACCATTGTAATAGCCACGTTCACTTAAATTTACAAAGTTTAGTACCGTTACGGGAGCTTTTTCTTCAAATAGGTTTAAATTAATATTTCCTTTTTTAGTTTCGATCGTTGCTGTTAAATTTGTAGACATAGTTAGTTCCTTTTTATCTTATTATATTTTGTTGTCTTGTTTTATTTGATTTGGCTTCGATTTCCAAGTCCTTTATCGAACATTAAAAGTCCTGCAGAGTTATCTTTTATCATATTAAGTTCAGTTAAAATATCCCTAAACGTCACTTCCTCCTCAACTTGTTCAGTAACGAACCCTTGAAGAAAGTTTTCGGCAGAATAATCTTTTTCTAATTTTGCTATGGAAACAAGTGCATTTATTTTTTTTGAAATAGTTTTTTCATGAGCTAGCCCAGACTCGAAAACATCTTGAATTGTAGCCCAAGTGGTTGTCGGCTTATTTATTCCTTCAAGAGAAACACTTCCTTCAACATCAGAAATAAACGAACTAAATTGTTTGTAGTGGTCATATTCTTCGTCTGCCTGAAGAGACATCCAATGCGCACTTCCTTTGTACCCTTTGTTCTCCAAATCATTCGACATTGCCAAATAGATGTAAAAAGATTCGAGTTCCGCATTGCATTGAATATTTAGAGCATCTTGCATTTTTTTTGTCATAGTAGTGACTCCTTTTTTAGTTTGTAGACCGTTAAAAAGATAGTAAGTAGGTTACGTTTCAATCGTGGCCTAGTTCAATTTTTAAACATTTTATTAATATAAGATTTTTTCTTTTATTAATTTATTAAGCTCAATTGTACTAGAAAACTAGAATTCAGGCTATTTTTCGAAAAGTCGTGTAGTTACGAAATGACTAAAACGTTAGTAGAAGTGAAGAGCAATGGGGGTTGTATGGAACGACTATTTGGGGTTCTAAAGCGGAAATTGGCCAATAATTAATGACTAGGTCCCTTGATTAAATTTGACTGGATAACTAAATATTTGTAAACTTGTGCCCCATGAAACGAGTACGATTTGCACCATCCCCAACAGGAAATTTACATATAGGAACGCTTAGAACAGCTTTATTTAATTGGTTGTTTGCAAAGAGATACAATGCCACTTATATTCTAAGAATAGAAGATACGGATAAAGCCAGATCTAAACCTGAATATGAAGGCAATATATATGAAGGAATGGATTGGATGGGAATTATTGAGGACGAGGGACCTAAAAAAGGTGGGAAGTTTGGACCGTACAGGCAAACCGAGCGAATCGTAGATGGTATTTACCAAAAACAACTTGATAGATTACTGGAAGAAAAGAAAGCCTATTATTGTTTTTGTACGGATCACGATTTGGACGGTGAACGGGAAGACGCGAAACATAAAAATCGGCCCTATATTTATTCAAGAAAGTGTCTACATCTGAGCGCAGAAGAAATCGATGAAAAGTTAAAGTCCGACATATCTAGAACAGTAAAATTTGAAATTCCTGATACGAAGTCACTCATTGTATCCGATGGCGTTCGGGATGATATCGACTTTGACTGTAGGTTAATTTCTGATTTTGTTTTACTTAAGTCGGATGGGAACCCTTCCTATAACTACTCTGTCGTTGTAGATGACGCCTTAATGGGAATTACAGATGTGATTCGGGGTGAAGACCATATCTCAAATACTCCAAGACAATTGTTACTGTTTAAAGCCTTAGGCTTCACTCCACCTCAATACCATCATTTACCTATGATATTGGGCCAGGATAAAAGTAAACTCTCAAAACGGCATGGGGCAACAGCTGTAACGGACTACGAAAATCAGGGTTATTTATCGGATGCGTTATACAACTTTTTAGCGTTACTTGGGTGGTCTCCTACGGATACCACCGAAATTTTCGATAGAACATCTCTTTCCACTTTATTTTCGATGGACAGAATATCCAAGTCTAACGCAGTATTTGATGTTACAAAACTAAAGTGGATGAATGGACAGTATATTAGGTCATTAGAACCAGCCGCGCTTGCCGAAAAAGTTAAACCATTTATAGATGATATCAATTTAGCAATATTAGATACATACACAGAAAGTGACGTTGTGAAAATCATTTATTCTGTAAGAGATAACATTGCATTATTACCAGATATAAATGGATACTTGGAATCGTTTAATACATCCTTTATATCCTTTTCAGAGAAGGTTAAATCTTTTCAGTTTTCGGATAGCGAGAAGCAGGTTGTTTTAGATTTTTGTTGCAGTGTTTTTGAACACTCTGAATTCACATCAGAGAATATATCAGAAACAATGGATGTTATTGTTACCAAAAATGATGGCAAAAAGGGAAAAGTATTCAAGCCAATTCGTAAAGCGTTGATAGGTCTTGAAAGAGGTCCCAACATAGTAGAAATAGTAAGCCTTTTAGGAAAAGACGTTCTTTCAGAGCGTGCTTCCTTTTTAGGTAAGTATTTTTCTGCCTGAAGCGTCTCCAGATAGACTCTAAATTTATCCTAACCTTCAAGTTACAAATAAACCCCCGACTGTAGATTTGTTAGCAGGGGGTAATGAACCTTTAATTTTTAGATATTAGTAATAGCTTGAACTGTTAGTTTATTAAGGGGCAATAATATTTTTTTAGAGAAATTTAGTGAAACTTAAAGTGAAATATATTTTGTCGAACATACAAAATCGCAAATTTTTGAGGGGAATATTATTTAAAAATTTTAATTCTAGGGGTTCCGTGAGGAGGTTTGTGGGTAGGTTCCAACTCCAACTCCAAATCATGTAGAGTAATATCTGCCTTATTAAGAACTATATTTGAGTTATTCAAATCTACTGGACTTACCAATTGAGCTTGACGCGCTTCCAACTGAACTTTAGATGATGGGTCCTTAATTATGGAACGGTTGGAAGGGTGGTTATCATATCCTCTGACATTGAGGGTTCCTGGTTGCGTTATATTTTTTGGATCAATACCACTTGGTAAAGGAGTGGCTAAAAGATGAGGAATCTTACTGGGTATTGAGTGAATTGACATAATTGGTTCCTATTCAGTTTCTAATTTATTTCAACGTGTATAGACATTATCTAACCTAGTATTTAATATATCAAGATAGTTGGTAAAAATCAAATGTTGAAAGATAAAATACATAAAAATTTATTAGAAATATCCCAAAAATTTGTTCGAATTCGAGGCCGCAATGTGCACAAAGGATCCTGTGGCAAGGTTTTAGTCATTGCTGGGTCGTTAGATATGATTGGTGCGGGAATATTAACGTCAATGGCATGTCTGAAGGCGGGAGCTGGTGTCGTTCATTTTGTAACTGTCAGGGATGTCGTTCCATTTATTTCTATTTCTTATCCTGAATTAATTGTTCATGGAATGGAAAGCGAAAACGGAGTATTAACTCACTCATGCTTTGACTTAATTAAATCTCTTTTTCAGAAATATAGTTTCGATGCCTGTGCTATTGGACCGGGTTTAACTCAATGTTTAAGTGTTTCAAAATTGGTACACTCATTGATTGGTTATTTATCGGAAAGAAAATGCAAAACCGTAATAGATGCAGACGCGTTGACTATTCTTTCAGATCTGCCAGCCGACGTTTTGGGGACGTCTGAAAATTATGTCTTAACTCCTCATATGGGAGAATTTAAACGGCTATATCGTTCGGACTTAAAAATTGATTTTGTGGATAAAAATAATAGGTGTGATGTCGCTAAACAATTGGCAGTATCTGTAAACCAAGTAGTGTTGTTAAAGGGGCCTGGAACCGTGGTTACGGACGGGAATAAAAGCTACATAAATTTCACCGGAAATGAAGGAATGGCGACAGCTGGTTCCGGGGATGTTTTGACAGGAATAATAGCTTCATTTTTAGCGCAAGGATTAGTTTCTTTTGAGGCAGCGTGCTTCGGTGCATATATTCATGGCTTAAGCGGAGACAAGGCATTTGGTATAAATGGGATAGGGTTAATTGCATCCGATATTTTGGATGAGGTGCCGCGTAGTTTAAAAAAATTAAAGGATTTTCATGATAACTCTTAAAATTCGGAACAAAATTCGGGACCACTTAAACGTGACAAATGACTATTTTTTTTCCGGGCCATTTGGATTGGAGAAATTCAGTCTGGATAACATATGTTTGTTTTTGGAGGATGAATCCTGTTTTGGGTTGGCTTTAAAGAGACCTAAACATAAAGGTATTTTATATGGTGTATGTCATGCCTTAGCAAGACGAGTTTTAAATTTTCTATCGGTTGAAGAGAGAGTTGGGATTGTTTCTAAAAAGCTTTCATATTTTGGAATTTGGTCAATGTTGAGCAAGTTTTTAGATAGGGAAATGTCGGCCGATAATTTGACGGATGTGTCGGATATTGGAATGGGAGATTCAATATATTTATTAACGTTTAATAATGTGAAGAAAAAAGTTGTGCTAAAAGGAAAGGGGCAGTGTACGCAATCTATTTTTGGGGACTTTTTGCATCAACTTGATTTGCCACATGTAACAAGTTGCTATTATGAAAGCCGCGGAAAAGGGTGGGAACTTTCAGAATGTGCCGAAATTAAAAATTTAAGCGACACGGTAAGTAAGGAAAATGTGGAAACTTATATATCAGATCTAGGGATGCACGCAGCGATAGGCGATGTGTTAGGTAGAGGGGACAGGCATTTAGAAAATTATGGGATTAAAGAAGATCGTGTGGTCCCTTTTGATGTTTCGTTTTTATTTTGTAAAGACAATAATAAGTGGTGTATGAAGTATCTTTTTGGTGGGATGTATGAGTTTTCAACTCTTTGGTATATGTCCAGATCGGCTCGTTTTGAAGAGTGTGTAGGCAAGTTTTTTAAAGGGTACGAAAAGGGGATTTCTCGGTTACAAGATAACGTGACGGCGATTGAAACATTAGTGGATAGAGTCTTAAAAAATGAGTCGTTGGAAAACAGTCTGTTAGTAAATAGAGAGCATAAAGCTGAAATTTTGGAACGAGTAATCGATAAGTTAAACTCAGAATCTTTTTTAATGGAGCAGACCTGTTTATATAGAGAAAGTTTTAAGGAAATGAAGAAGCGCCAGGTATATAAGGAACTATTAAATCAACTATATGAATCAAAGCCCGAAGTGATTAAAAAAAATCAGTTACTCTATATGTACTATTTATCTGACAAAGATCGGGTATCAAGTTTTTTTCTGAGCGAAGACAAACCCATGAATCTTTTCGATGATATTGAAAAATTGGCAAAATCTGTATTAGATTTAGAAAAGATAGAAATAGTCCGCCGAATCAACGATTAAACAAGGTTATAAAAAAATTGCTTGGATTCGTCGAGCACCGTTTCTCCAAATTTTTTGTCTATGGATTCGGAATATATTCGTCCTATAGGCTCGGTTCCGGAAAGTCGTATAAGTACCCAGCTGTCATTTTCAAAGTTTATTCTTAATCCATCCGTTTGGTTAATAGTTTTAACAGACGTACTAAAAAACTGATTTAATTCATCAGAAGAAATTGATGAAAGTTTGTCTATAATTAAAGGTTTATTGGTTTGTTCAAAGCTGACTTCAGTCTCTGCAAAAAAGAAGTTTCCATATTTTTTCTTTATATTTTCTCGAAGGACGGACAAGGGAATATTCGTTTCAGAGAGAATATATAATATGTAAATTGCAGGTAAGAAACCACATTTATCAAACGAATGAAACGACGTAGAAAACCCACCAGACGATTCTATCCCTGCAACAAACTCTTGATGGTTAAACGCGTTGTCAAAAAATGGGGAAAAATATTTAAAACCTACGCCAGTTTGATGATAGGTAATGTTATTTTTCAAGCAAAATGTTTGAAGTATATTTGATGAAGCAACCGTTGAAGCTACGCCATGAATAGGCATTCCCTGTTCATGAAGATAGTCGAGAATGATTACGGACGATTCTTCAGGGGTTAAGTGATTGCCCGTTTCATCTAATATTATATGGCGGTCACCGTCGGGGTCATTACTAACACCAAGCGCCGCTTTGTTTAATCTAATGGACTCTTTTAAAGCAGTTAACGAAGAGATTTTGGTTGGGTTAGGTTCAATATTTGCAAAGTCAGAAAGTGGTTCGTTGTGGAGCAGATGAAAAGGTGATTTGAGCGAATTAGCAAATTTTGACCAAATCGACCCAGTTGTTCCATGTTTGGCATCTACGCAAAACGGGATGGTGTTATTGATAGAAAGGCCTGAGCGACGGACTTCTGAAAGAACGGATTCTACAAAGGAATCATCGTGATCAATGAATGAGATGTAGGGTGTATCGGATTCTTTGATTTTTAAAGAATGAGTCGACTCAGGGTTATATAGTTTATTTGCTGACACCTCAATTGTGTCCGTGACATATTGAGGTGCAGGGGCTCCATTTTTTATATTGTATTTTAGACCATTATATTCTTTTGGATTATGGGAAGCCGTTAAAATAAAACCGCCGCAACAGGTATTGTTTTTTATATACCAAGATACGACTGGAGTAGGTGTTACATGATCAAAAATTTGAATGTTAACTTTATTTTTTGCACAAATAGAAGCAATGGCCTGGGTATATGAACCCTCTTGTAACGTTGGTGAATTACCGGTTCTTGGATCATAACCTAAACATAAAGTCGGGTTTGATTCTGTTTCTTTAACGATGTCACATACGGCTTGGGTAATGGAGATAACGTGTTCAACCGTAAAAGACTCTCCCTGAATACCTCTATGACCAGATGTTCCAAAACGGATAGGGTGTTTGATTTTGATCATTAGTAAGTTACCTCAAATAAGTTTTTAAATTAAACAAAATATTGGTACCGAGAACAGGACTTGAACCTGCACGAAGTTGCCTTCACTAGCCCCTCAAGCTAGCGTGTCTACCAATTCCACCACCTCGGCATTCTTAAGGAATAATAGTTTATACTGGAAGCTGAATAATGTGAATTATTGATTTTTTTAATTTTTGGGATTAACACGGATTAATAAGCAGATTTTATCTTGAGGCTTCATTAAGGAACGGCTAATATATAAGGTTATGACAAAACTTTCTTATTTTAAAATTGGAAAACAAACATTTGATATGTCGAAGCCTCATATAGTTGGTGTTTTGAATATGACTCCAGATTCGTTTTCAGATGGCGGTCAGTTTTTAGATACAGATAGAGCCTTGGTTCAAATTGAAAAGCTAATTCAAGATGGTGCGTCTATTATTGATATTGGAGCGGAATCAACGCGTCCAGGAGCGGATAATATCGATGCTTCTAAACAGATACAAAGACTTAGTCCTGTAGTTAAAGCGTATAAAAAATATTTCTCTGCCCCGTTGTCAATTGATACGACCAACTCTGATGTGTTTTCTTATTGTCTTTCAAATGGAGCAGACATGCTGAATGATGTATCTGGCCTTCAAGATGACCTTAAAATGATAGATATTGTTTCAGAGGCAGGATGCTCGGTAGTAATCATGCATAGACAAGGAATGTCAAAAACGATGCAAGACGACCCTCGTTATAAAAATGTAATAGACGAAATTTCTTCTTTTTTTTCAGATACATGTAGAAAATTAAAGAGCAACGACGTATCTTCTATTTTGATTGACCCGGGAATTGGATTTGGGAAGTCTCTAGATCATAATTTAAAGATATTACGGAATTTAGATGAATTGTGTCACGCCGATTTCCCTCTTTTTATTGGGACCTCCCGTAAGTCTTTTATAGAGCATGTTACGGGAGCTTCGTTCGCGGAACGACTGCCAGGCACTATTGCTTCAAATTTGTATGCATTTCAAAAAGGCGCTCGATTTTTTAGGGTTCACGATGTTAAGGAACTAAAACAATCGTTTGATATTCATGACGCAATTATTAACGGAGATATCAATAAAAGCAGGAAAGTTGGGGATAAAATTGGCTAAACAAATTGAACAGGATATATTTTTAGGACTAGGATCTAATTTAGGCAATAAACAGGCTCAAATTTATTCTGCAATAGCTCAATTAAAGCAGAACCCCGCCATTCGGATTATCGAAGTGTCTAAGTTTTATAAAACGGAAGCAGTGTCTAACGATGAGCAGCCTCCATACATTAATGCAGCTTTAAAAATAGAAACATCATTGTCTCCACAAGAACTTTTAAAAGTTACACAGGATGTGGAAAAAAAATTAGGAAGAACAGGGAAGTCAACCAATAAAAGTCGGCTCATAGATATTGATATTCTTTTTTACAATAATCATATTATATGTGATGAGGACTTAATTATTCCCCATCCTCGTGCTCATGAGAGAGAATTTGTTTTGATTCCAATGATGGATTTATCTCGACGATTTGAGCATCCAATGGTGGACGAATCGATAGAAACCATTTACAAGAGGATAGTCAGTATTTCTGAGTAGGTTAATGAATTTTAAAATTTCAAATTTAGAGGGGTTACGTCTCTTCGCTGAACAATTAGCCATTTTTTTACAAGGGGGAGAACTGTTTTTGTTAGATGGGACCTTGGGTGCAGGTAAAACTACATTTGTTCGATCGGTATCAGAAGCACTAGGAACGACAGATAATGTTTGCTCTCCGACGTTTAGTTTAATTCAACGATATAAGGGTGCTCTTTCAATTGTTCACATGGATTTATATCGATTAGAGTCTGAGAGAGAGCTAGACTTTTTGGATATAGAGGAATTGTTGAATAATAAGGATATTAAATTTATAGAATGGGGAATGAAATTTCCTGAATATTTTGATCAACCTTATATTTTAATTCGTTTGACTGTTCCAGAACGTGATGAAAATACTGTGGCTGAAACCAATATTGAAGGAGGAGAACAGAGAGTTCTTTCGTTTTCGATTCATAATGTTCAAAAAAGTAACACGTCTTTAAATTTGCTTTTTGGAAAATTGGAAAAATGGGTAGATACATTTGAACAGTGATGGGTTTCTGTAAATCCAATAATTTAAAACGTGTTATATGTCTTGCGACCGACGGTTTTTATATTTGTTGCCTTTTCTTTTTTTTGGAATATCATCTGGATTAATTTTAGAAAAAACCCGCAGCTTTGCGGATCGAGACCGAGAGTTTCGTTTGATCTCGTTTTGACTAGGTTTAATAACTTTTTTGTGGCATGCGGTAAACGTATCTGAATGAGTTCGGATAAATTGCTTTATGAGTCTATCTTCGAGTGAGTGGAAACTAATAATTGCAATTGTACTTCCAGGAACAGTAATACCATCTAATTGCGACAATATATGTTTAATATGGTGCAGTTCCTGATTGACTTCTATTCGAAGCGACTGAAAAACCTGAGCACATGTTCTCAAGTAAACAGATCTCTTGTTTCTGAAATAAAAACTTTTTTTAATGCTGGTAATGAGGTCAAAGGTTGTTTCGAGCTTACCACGTTGAGCAATAATAGTTTCGACAAATTTTTCGACACGTCTTAATTCACCGTAATCCTGAAAAATATGGGTGAGTTCTTCGGTAGAATAGGTATCTAAGATTATTTTTGCGGTTAAGGGCAAAGAATCATTCATTCTCATGTCTAACGGTTCATCTTTTTGGTGGGTAAACCCCTTTTCGGATGAGTCTAAATGGAACGATGATATACCTAAATCTAACAGGAGAAAGTTAAAATGGGATATTTTTTTGGAAGCTAATATAGTCGAAATTTCTGAAAAATTTCCTTTTACAATCTCACATCTAGATTCTTCAGAAAAACGGTTGCGGCAATAAGAAATAGCCGTCTTATCTTGGTCGATTCCAATTAGAGATGAGTGGGTATCTATGGCGTTGATAATTTCAGAAGAATGCCCGCCATAACCAACCGTACCATCAATATAAATAAAGGGATCGGTCGGAGATTCCTTTTTTGGTAAGTAGGCTAAAATATCTGTCACCATTATTGGGACATGAGGATGTATGCCGATTAGTTCGTTGTTATTCATATAAATAATGTACCACTAGATGGGCGAGTCTAAAATGATTTTTTTGATTTTAGATGCAGCATCGGGAAGGCTTTTTGGGGTAACAATGATTAAGCCAACCTTACAATCTTTCTTATGAACATCGTTTAGGTACTGGTAATACAATGAATCGTTTGAAAATGGACTAAGCGTAATACCCAAGCATGGAATGGTAAGCTCAATTGAAAAAAGATCCGAGATGTTTAATAGACAAAGAGGCGCCATAATATCCCATAGTTTGACGTTGTTTTTGTAAAAAAACTGAATATTGCCTCTTAGCATTTCTAATAAGCTAAATCCGATGGAATTGTATTTGATATAAATGCAGTTAAATTCATATATGATTTTATCATGACTAATTTTTTCAATAATAGAGGACGGTCTAAATTCTGTTCCAACAATATTAGTTGGGCAAATTCTTAAGTTATCTGGTGCGATTATATGACTAGGGCTATCAGAAAAAATATGATCGCCAGAGACACCAATAGTGGCGTTTTCGTTTGGGATCCCTACGACAGATATCCATGGCGTACCATTTTTAATCGCGCAAATGTGGATAGTCACTTCATGTTTGTTCTCGATGTAATTAGATGTGCCATCTATTGGGTCAATATACCAGACGAGATCTTTTTCTGATATTTCGGACTTTTGACCTTCTTCACCTATTATTTTTGACTTTGGAAAATTTAAATAAATCCAATCTCGAAATAGTAGCTCAATCCCTTTATCTATATCGGTTACAAAATCCCCAGGCCCTTTTTTACTAATTTTCATTTTTGGTTTTCCAATCAGAATTAGTTGTTGGGCTATTTTTACTAGGTTAACTAGAGAATCAAGGACTTTTTTTGGTTAGATGTAGATGAAGAAGGGAGATGATAAGTCGCAATTCTTGACGGTAAAACAGGGACGGAAATAGTATCGGAAGAGAAAATATGTCCATCGGCGCTCATTTGGGGCAAATAAACAATGGTAGACGAAGCGTCTGGTAAGTATTCTGGGCGTCTCCAATTCATTGCAAATTTCTTTCCCTTTTTTAGTAAATTCAAAACGTTAGTCTATAACTGATAGCTAGTTTAATACATATCGACATGAACTGCATTTCTTTTCGGAAACAAAAAAAAATGCTAAACTTATAGTGATTCCATATCTATATATTACTGGCTTTTTGTTATAAAAAGGAGACGTTTTTAATGTTTATTTCCCAAAATTTACTGTTCTACTTTGGTGTAGGAGCTGGTCTCCTTTCGTTGCTCTATTCCTTTATAACCCGAGTGTCCTTGGCAAAGGATAAGGACTGCTCTAATTCCAAAGATTTAATTCAGCGGATTAAAGATGGTGGAATTGCATTTTTCAAACAGCATCTAAACATTATTTTAATTCCCATTTTCATACTGAGTATAGTTTTTTACAAATTTGATGGGTTAGGCGGTCATCATATGGTGTTGGTGGTAGCCTTTGTATGGGGATGTTCTTGGTCAGGAGTTAGTGCTTTTATAGGTATGAAAATGTGTTCGACTTATATTCCTAAAGTGGTGCACGCAGCAAAATCATCGTTCGGTATTGCTGCAGCTACATCTTTAAAAGTAGGACGGGTATATGCCTTTTTAATTGTAGGCTTGGTTCTAGTCGATTTTTCGGTATTTGTCGCATTAGTGGATTTCATAATAGATAATAACTGGCTTAATATTTCCGACAGATTGCTAACAGATATAGGCGCTGGATACCCCTGGTCGAAGGACGTAATAAGTTCAGATGCTTTTATAGAAATGAAAATTGGGGAAATTTCGTATAGTGCGCTAGCGTATTGTTTTGGCGTGTCTATTCAGTCTGTTTTTATTAAAGTTGGGGGCGGCCTTTTTACCAAGATTAGTGACGTAGCTTCAGATGGGTTTGGTAAAAACGACGTTGAACTAAGTGGTAAAGATGTCAGGAACCCTATAGTGATTTCTGACTTAGTTGGGGGCCAGGTGAATAATATTGGGGGCGTTGGTGTAGGGATATATCAAATAATAACGTTAGCTTTGTTTACTGTCAGCGCTATTGGGAGTATTTTTGCACACCATCAATTAGTGGGATATACCCCTGAACATTTATTTAAGCTTCCATTCTTTTTATTTGGAGTGGGTGTCGTCGCTGCAATGATTTCATATTTGTTTCTTTCAATAAAAAATGTACAGACTAAGCTGCGATTGAAAAAGAGCCTATCATTTACGCTTGCTGGTACAGGCTTATTGATTATTCTTTTTGTAGGCGGTTTGGGGCACTTTGAATTATTAGGATGGAAAATGATTTCACCAGTAATTGTCGGGGTTTTTATTGCTATTTTAATTGAGCAGTGGACGGTTTATTTTACGTATTCGGACAGCTCGATATCGCGATCTGTTACGGTCTCATCCCGAGAGGGAGATGTATTACCCTTATTAAGAGGTGTTGGGCATGGGTTTTTGGCAATTTTACTTCCCGTTGTTTTGGTAACGATAGGAATAATTTCTGGTTTTTTTCTTTTTGATGGAGTTGAAAACGTAATGAAGGGGTTTTATGGGATTTCTCTGGTAGGTGTCGGTGTTGCATCGTTATTACCATGTTTCATAATTAATGCCATTGTTGGACCAGTAAATAATAATGCATTTGGATGCGCTTCTATGCTTAATTATGATGAAAAAATTATAGATCGAACCAGGAAGTTAGCTGATCACGGGAATATAACATCTGGCGTATTCAAAATGATTGAAAACGCGCTTATGTTATTGTGCGGATTGCCCTTAGTTATTATATTTTTTGATTATTTTTTGAGGGTTATGAAGGAATCTGGTCTAACATCTATTATTTATGTTGAAGGACATGGGTTTACCGTCTCAGAAAAATTAGCGTATGCAAAAGGTGTGTATTTTATTCCAAATATGAGTATAAACGCCTTGCTTGATATTTTTGATGTGCGGTTGCTTAATCCTTATACAATTGCTGGTTTTTTAGGTGGGTTTATGTTGTTTTCTGTAATTACAGGTATTATTTTTATTATCGTTTCAAATGGAGCAACTCTACTTATTAGAGAAGCCAGAAATCAGATCACTCAAGATGAATTAATTATGGACGGTGAGTCGCTCCCAAACTATCAATCTATTATAGTTACAGCCGCCAAATATTCACAAAAATGGATGTTGTTACCGGTGGTCTTTACATGTTTCGCACCTTTTTTAGTAGGAAGTACACTTGGTGTTGCTGGAACTATCGGATTTCTCATGGCGAGTTTGTTTTTTTCGTTTTGTATTGTGACTATATTTTTAATCACCGGTGTTGTATTAGAGTCAGCTAAAAATAGATATGAAGCTCATGAAAACGGTTCCATTGCGAATCCTGCCCTTGTACTAGCAGGTAATTTTGGACACGTCTTAAAAGACGCTGTCGCTCCTATTATTATGCCCCTTATGAAGATTACCATGTTGATTTCGATAGTGTTTTGGCCATTAGTGTTAGTGATGAAGACGCTACTAAGAATTTAAGAGGTTCAAGCAAGGTATTGGTTTTTATCGATAAAGGTGACGGGGCTTCAATAAAACGACCAAAGTGAGAGTGCGTTTAGTAACGATCACGATAGGGTTAATCCACCTAAAATTTGGTTAAAGAGGAATGACGGGACTATGAATTTTTTATGATGGAGTTGTCAAAATTTGAAACTGTTTAACAGATTTTTCGATATGAGGACCAATGAAAGACAGATATAACGCGTTTCTTCAGTCTACACGATTTAGTATTTCGTATTCTTTTGTATGTGGGTCGTTTTTGGTTCGCTCAAAGGTTTAGTGCTAAACTTAATATAATGGATAATATTTTTATTATAGGACCTACAGCAATTGGGAAATCGGAATATGCGTTAAACCTCGCACTGTCAATGAAAGGCGATATTGTATCGGCCGATGCATTCCAAGTATATAAAGGAATGGATATTGGAACGGCAAAGGTAATAGAGGCGGGGCAACAATCTGTAAAACATCATCTTATCGATATCCTTGAACCCGATGACCCTTATTCTGTAGTAGAATTTATTAGACGGTCAACTTCTTTACTAGAAGCATCAAAAATAAATGGGCGTCCGTTAATTTTTTGTGGAGGAACGGGGTTTTATGTAAATGCTTTTCTGTACAATTATGAATTGACGGGCCCTGGTGAAAACACCGATATCAGAAACGAATTACTTTTAGAAAAAAGAGGAAAAGAACCCACTTATTTATGGAATAAGTTAGAGAAAATCGATAAAGAAGCCTCCCTTGTTTTGAACCCCAATGATGAGAAGCGACTGATAAGAGCGATAGAATATAAATTAGAAACAGGATTGAGTATTACGTCTTTGAAAAAGAACGAGTCAATACGGTCTGATTTTAAAGTGATAGGATTAACGGCAGAAAGAGAGCGGATTCGAGAGAGAATCGATATCCGGGTAGACCAAATGTTTGCAGCGGGTCTTGTTGGGGAAGTTGAAGCATTATTAGAAAAAGGATTTTCCCCCAAATTAAAAGCCTTCGAGGCAATAGGGTATAAAGAGGTTATCGCGTATTTGGAAGGTAGTATGGGGTTAGAAGAAGTGATAATATTAGTCAAAATAAAAACAAGGCAATTTGCCAAACGGCAAATGAATTGGTTTAAACGAGTTCAAAATGTTGAATGGATCACCATCAAGTAATAAACATACAGAAGTAAAATGGATAGTTGGCGCACTTGCGTTACTAGGGACCCTATTAATTACTTTAATCATTTTTACCCCTTATATTCCATATAGTATTTCTTTAAATGAAGGGGACCAATCAAGTTCAACCGTTTTCTCTCCTCGATACTTAGAATTTCAGACAGAAGACGATATCGTAAAAACTGCGGAACTTAAGAAAAAAAGGGAATCTCTGGTTAAAGGTATTTTTATTATCGATAAAAATATTAATAAAATGATTCAGTCTGACGTTGCTAATTCAATAACATCTATAAAAGAATACAAAAAGAAAAAGCTTTCAGAGTCAGACGCAGAAATCCCCGGAAATTTGGGATTTTTGTCTCCATCAGCGTTGTCTTATGTTATAAAACTTGATAATAAAAGTCTAAACACTCTTGAATACCTTATTTTTCAAAACCTTGAGTCTACGCTTAGTTATGGACTAAAGGCTGTAGACACAGACGAATTGAAATTGAATTTATTCAGAAAAATGAGGGTTTTAGATTTAACACAACAATCAAAAGATTTCATTTATCAAGTGACGGTTCATTTTATTCAGCCAAATTACGTGTTTAGTCAAAAAGAAACAGAATTATCTATTCAACGTGAAATTGCGTCCATCATTCCTTTTAAAACAGTTCTTAAAAAAGGAGAACCGATTCTTTACAGCAACGAAATTGTAACAGTAGCGCATATAGAAATATTTAAAGCTCTAAATATTTATGGAGTTAAGGCAAATTTAAATAAATTTTTTGGAATATTTTTAATTTGCTCTATTATGTTTTTATTGTTTGAACGGTTTGTTTATTACTTCAATTTTTATGTTCATCAAAGATATCGTTATTTTGGGGCGACTTTTTTGACCGTTTTGATAGTTATTGTTATCGCAAGAGTATTGCAGGAGTTAGATGTATCTGGATTTCCATGGGAATTGATCGAGTTTAAATATTTAATCCCAATTCCATTTGCTGCCATGGTTTTATCGTTGCTTGTTTCTTCAAACGTATCAATGTTATGTGGCACTATTATTAGCATTCTTGTTGCTGTGATGTTTAAGTTAGATTTTTTATTATTCTTTTATCTTTTTTCTATGAATTGTGTGACTGTCTTTTCGTCTTACAAAAAATATAAACGGACAGAGTTAGCTGCATCTGGGAATATTGTAGGGCTAAGTAGTGCAATTCTAATTATTATTAATGGGACGTTGGGGGATGGGCAAGAGTATTTATGGTTTTTTATGAATATTGGAGTAGGGTTTATAAATGGGGTCGGATCAGCGATGCTATCTTTAGCCGTGTTGCCTTATTTTGAAGGCTTATTTAAAATAACGACCCAACAATCGCTGTTAGAATATTCAAACCTAAATCACCCTCTTTTAAAACGGTTAATGTTAACTGCGCCTGGCACATATCAGCATAGTTTGATGGTCGCTAATTTGGCAGAAACGGCGGCCGAGTCTTTAAAGGCGGATCCTGTTTTGTGTAGGGTCGGTGCTTATTTTCATGATGTAGGAAAAATGAAGAGGCCGATGTTTTTTACCGAGAATCAAGGTGGGAACGATAATCCTCACGATGGGCTGTCTCCTAGAATGAGCAAGATCGTGATCTCGTCACATACAAAAGACGGCGTGGAGTTTGCGGAAAAGTATAAACTGCCAAACGTATTAAAAGATATTATTCTTCAACATCATGGAACAACATTGGTATCGTTTTTTTACACCCAGGCATTACACCAAGATGAGGATATAAATACGGAGACGAGTAAAGATGAATTTCGATATGCCGGTCCAAAGCCTCAATTTAAGGAATCTGGAATTATTATGCTAGCAGACTCTGTCGAAGCTGCAGTCAGATCGATGAAAAAGCCGACGTTGAATAAAATTGAAAATATAATAGATAAAATATTTAAATCAAAAATGGACGATGATCAGTTAAGTGAATGTCCGATAACTTTAAATGAGATTCAACAAATAAAAAAATCTTTTTTGAATATGTTTAAGGGGATTTATCATAGCCGAGTAAATTACGCAGACGAAATTGATAAAATTATGGAACAAACACCAGAAAAATTGAGTGATGAAAAAACATAGGCCAGTTATACGTATTAATAGGATGTACTCGATTTCCTTAGATTTTGAAATATCCGATTTCTTAAATCAAGTATTAGACTATTTGACTATTGATACGGGCGAGTTTGAATTTACGATTGTGGATAAATGTCTAATTAAAGAGCTTAATCAAACACATTTAAAAAGGAACGAATTTACCGATGTAATTACCTTTAATTTAGGCACGGACGAGTATATTGAAGGCGATGTCTACATTTGTGGAGAGGTAGCGGAAGAACAGTCCGTTAAATTCGATCAATCTGTTTCCGATGAAATGGCGTTATTGTTGATTCATGGGGTTCTTCATTTAATGGGGTATGAAGACGAGACACCCGAAAAGAAAAAGGAAATGTTCGATATTCAAGGCAACGTATTTAATAAATTGAGACGAGCCAATATTGGATCGTAAACGGACACAAATTCAAAGTTTTAGAGATGCATTTAGGGGGATAGGCTTTGCTTTTTATTCGCAAAGAAACATGCGGGTTCATGCTGTATGCGCAGTCTTTTCAATTCTATTGGCATGGTACTTAGATTTTAATTTAACAGAGTGGATGATTTTGTTCTTAACAATTACATCCGTTGTCGTAACAGAAACCCTAAACACATCGATAGAGGTCGTCGTTGACCTTGTTACCAGAAAAAGGAAATTTAGAGCAATGATAGGAAAAGATGTTGCAGCAGGAGCTGTTTTGATTGCTTGTATAAATGCTATTATTATAGGAGGAATCCTGTTTATTCCAAAAATAGGACGACTAATATTTAGCTAGGAGATTCATTTGGATATAAGCTTAGTAGCTTTTTTTAAATTATTTATATTTATTATTTTTATATGTTTATCAGCTTTCTTTTCTGGTTCCGAAACCGCATACACAGCTATTAGTAAGTTAAAGTTACGAGGGTTGGAAGACAAAAAAGTAAAAGGGAGCAAGCGCCTGGTTCGCTTGCTTAAAAATCGAAAGCGCCTTATCACCGCTATTTTAATTGGAAATAACATTTCGAATGTAGCGGCTTCTGCGCTTGCTACCGCAGTATTTTTGGCTTTATTTCAAAAATTGGGAGGTCGAAATTTTGCCTCAGCTATGACAGTTGTAACGATTACTATGACAGTTATTTTGTTGATTTTTGGAGAGATTACTCCCAAAATTTTTGCAATTAGAAATCCTTCACGATGGGCGATTCGATTCTCTCGCCCTATTTCTTTGTTTTTAGCTCTTTTTAAACCGTTTATATTGCTATTTGAAGGGATAGCATCTATTTCGTCAAAATTGTTTGGCGTGTCATCGGATGATTTTGCTCAGGTGCTAACTGCTGACGAAATAAAAACGATGGTGCAGATGGGCGCAGAAGAAGGAATTCTTGAAAAAGAAGAAAAAGAAATGATTACAAGTATCTTTAAGTTTTCAAATACAGTCGTCAGAGAAATTATGACTCCGCGAACAGATGCTGTTTGCTTAGAAAATGACAAGTCAATTTCTGAATGTATTCATCTGATTAAAGAGAAAGGTCATTCGAGGATTCCTATTTATGAAGACAAAATCGATAATGTTGTAGGGATTATTTACGCGAAAGATTTATTAACGGTAGAGCGAGGAGAACATTCTCCCAATATTCGGAAATTTTTAAGAGATCCCGTTTTTATACCTGAAACCAAGAATATTGTTGAGCTTTTGCGGCAAATGAAAAAATCAAGATTCCACATGGCAATTGTTGTTGATGAATATGGGGGAATGTCGGGCCTTGTCACGTTGGAAGATGTTATAGAAGAAATAATAGGGGATATTAATGATGAATATGATAGAGAAGAAGAGTCAGATTTTATTGAAGTGAGACCAAATGTTTTTTATGTAGACGCAAAAATTCATTGCGATGATCTTGGAGAAAAGTTAAATGTATCATTTCCTGAGGACGAAGATTTTGACAGTCTTGGAGGTCTTGTGTTAGATATGTTAGGCGAATTTCCTGCGAAAGGTGAGGTTTTAGACTATAAAAACTTAGAAATCCACGTTAAAGATGTAGGGAAACGACGGATAAAAAAACTTGAAATAATTAGGCACCCGGAACTGGTGGCGAAAGAAACTAATGAGGAGGATGAGGTTGATGACAAATAACGTTATAACAAAAAATTCGAAAATTAAGGCTGTGTGGGCGGAAGATGAGGAAGTTGCTCAGGCATTGGAGGACGAACTTGTTCGCCAAAGAGATAAGATTGAATTAATTGCTTCAGAGAACTTTACTTCTGTGGCTGTCATGGAAGCCCAAGGAACGTGGCTAACAAATAAATATGCAGAAGGGTTGCCTGGTAAGAGATATTATGGTGGCTGTGAACATGCCGATGTTGTTGAACAATTGGCTATAGATCGGGTTAAAAAAATATTCGGAGCGGAGCATGCAAATGTGCAACCACATTCTGGGGCATCAGCAAATAATGCTGTTTATTTTGCGTTGATCAAGCCTGGCGATACAATAATGGGAATGAATTTATCGCATGGTGGTCATTTGACACATGGGTCACCCGTAAATTTATCAGGAACGTATTACAATGTTGTATCTTATGGTGTGACGAATGATACCAATATAATTGATTACGACGAAGTTGAGAGAAAAGCTATCGAGTCAAAGCCAAAAATCATTGTTGCAGGGGCCTCAGCCTATTCTAGAATCATTGATTTTGAGAGGTTTTCTGAAATTGCAAAAAAAGTTGGAGCTTATTTATTTGTAGATATGGCCCATATTGCAGGTTTAGTTGCGGCAGGGTTGCATCCTAATCCAGTGCCTCATGCTGACGTCGTTACAACGACGACCCATAAAACGTTGGGAGGTCCGCGAGGAGGCGTCATCCTTTGCAAGAAAGAATTACAAAAAGCTATAGACAAATCTGTCTTTCCTGGAAATCAGGGAGGTCCACTTATGCATGTTATTGCGGCTAAAGCAGTGTCATTTAAAGAAGTGCAAACTGAAGCCTTTAAGGCAAGGCAAATTCAGACAATAAAAAATGCCCAGGCTATGGCAGAACGGTTTATAGATAGAGGGTTTAAACTTTGTTCAGGTGGAACGGATAACCATTTACTATTGGTCGATCTAACAAATAAAAATATTACTGGAAAAGAAGTAGAACAATCTCTTGATGAAGTTGGTATTACTGTTAATAAAAATACTGTGCCTAATGAAACAAGGAGTCCTTTTGTTACGTCTGGAATAAGAATTGGCACGCCAGCGATTACGGCAAGAGGAATGAAAGAGTCCGATTCTGCAGCCATTGCTGATATGATCGCCGATGTTATTGAAAAAGGTGTAAGTAAATCGATTGAGACATCGGTAAAAGAACTAACCGCTAAATTTCCTCTTTACCCTGGGCTATGACAGCTCTTGGGTATTTAGGACCTGTTGGAACGTACTCTTATACCGCACTTAGTCAATATGTAGTTGATAATAGAGTAGGTAAGAATCAATTGATTCCTGTCCCTACAATTATTGGATTATTTGATGCTTTTTTTTTAAACGACAAAAACGAACCGTTCGATAAAAAGCTAGACTATGTATTTGTACCAATCGAAAACTCTGTAAACGGAAATATTGGGGAGAGCTTGGACGGATTAATTAAGTATGCGGACAAAGATTTTTACATTTTAGATGAAGTTTATATGAAGATTCAGACTAGCTTATTATGTAGAGAAAATGTGGAATTAGATAAAATAACCGATGTGATTTCCCACCCTCAGCCATTAGCGCAAAGTAGTCAGTTTTTGAGAGACAATTGTCCAAATGCAAAACACACCTTAGTTGAGTCTACCGGGGCAGGTGCCCAATATTTAAGTGATGAAAATAAATTGAACGATCTTACATTTTTTAGAAACAAAACAGATACTGTTCGCCCAGTTTTTGCCGCAATCGGCGATGCTAAATTAGCAGACACCTATGGTCTGAGAGTTCTAGAGTACCAAATTAATGATTATGACAATAATACAACACGTTGGTTTTTATTAGGACGAAAAAAATCAAGTATGACAGGTAATGACAAATCGTCATTCGGATTTTCTATTAAGAAAGATAGTCCGGGGGGGCTTTATCACGTGTTAAAGATATTCGCAGATAAATCTATTAATTTGACTAAAATTACCTCTCGGCCGATTAAAAATATTGTTGGCGAGTACGTATTCTTTATTGATTTTGAAGGGCATATTGAAGATAATATGATTTATAATTCGTTAGAAGAGGTCAAAAAGAGATCCTCTTTTTTCAAGTTTTTTGGATCTTACCCCATAACTGGAAATTAACTAGAAATAGAAGGAAAATGTTTTGAATAATCCTAAATTGATACGTGAAAAATATGAAGAAACTAGAGACGCTCTTGTAAATAAAAAGACAAGCTTAGCATTAATCGAGGACTATAAACAAAGAGATGAGTTATGGCGATCCGAAGGTATTGCTTTAGATGAATTAAGACATCAACGAAAACGTCTGATGCCGAAGGGAAAGCCCACCTCTGAGCAGTTAGAGAGTTTAAAAGATACGTCAGAAAAAATTAAGGTTAAGCAAGAGTTAGTATCCGAACTAGATAAAGAATGCCAGGATTTAGCACTTAGTATACCTAATGTTCCAGATAGGTCAGCTCCAATAGGAACGTCAGAAGACGAGAATGTAGAAGTCAGTAAATGGGGTCAACTTCCTGACTTTAAATTTGTCCCTAAGGATCACGAAACGTTGGGCGTCCAGTTAGGCATGTTTGATCTTAAAACAGCTGCAAAAATTACAGGGTCTCGATTCGTAATATATAAAAATAAAGGGGCCAAACTTGAACGGGCGTTGATAAATTTTATGTTAGATACGCATTCCAAAGCTGGCTACGAAGAAATATTACCGCCAGCTATTGTGCATGAAGATAGTATGAGAGGGACTGGCCAACTACCAAAATTCGCTCATGATAGTTTTAAAATTGAGGAAACTCCTTATTGGTTAAGTCCTACGGCAGAAGTTCAGGTAACGAATATGGAACGAGATAATGTTATTGAAGAAGAAAACCTTCCGCGGAATTATGTTGCCTATGCACCGTGTTTTCGAAAAGAGGCGGGTACATATGGCAAGGATATTAGAGGAATATTTAGGCAGCACCAATTTAATAAAGTAGAACTTGTGAAATTTGTGACTCCGGAAACATCTATGGCTGAACTGGAAAAATTGACGGATCATGCAGAAACTATTTTGAGACTGCTAAAGCTGCCCTATCGGAAAGTGAGTCTTTGTACGGGGGATTTAGGGTTTTCGGCAGCCAAAACCTATGATTTAGAAGTTTGGTTTCCTTCTCAGGAAAAGTATCGAGAAATTTCGTCATGTTCCAATTTTTTAGACTTTCAGGCAAGACGAGCGTTGATAAGATGTAGACGGACAAATAATGCTCAGGTAGAATATTTACATACGTTAAATGGATCTGGGTTGGCTGTTGGACGAACGTTTGCCGCTATTCTTGAAAATTACCAGACAAACGAAGGGGCCATTAGAGTTCCCGATGTACTCAAGTCGTATTTAAATTTGGAGATTATTAAAAATGAATGGGAATAACGACAAGTTTATTCAGTTTTTTAAGGCGCTAGCTAACGAAGAACGTATTCAAATATTACGTTTACTTAAGAAAAATAAAGAAATGTGTGCCCAGGATGTTGAGAAAAATTTTTATCTTGAGCAGTCTACGACCTCCCATCATTTAAATACGTTGAGGCGAGCAGGAATAACGAAAGCCCGTAAATCTGGACGTAATGTTTTTTATTCTATTGATTATGATTCGTTTAAAGAAATTTGGGACCAGTTTTCCACCTCAATGTTCTAATCTTGAACGACGTTAAACTAATCTATTTTGACTCTTATGTCTGCTTTGTCTATATGTAATATATTAGGTGAAACCTGAAAATAAAATTTAACTAGTCTTTTGCAATTGCCCAATCTTTGTCATTCCAGAATATTTTTGGTTAAAATACATAGATTTATTTGGACAGGTATACAGATTAATAAATGGTTTGATTTGGTTGTTTTATAAATATTAGGGATAGCCGTTTGTTTCCGTGAAACGTATTATTTTTTGAATAAGTTTGTCACAACATGTCTTGCAAGAATTTCCATCGGATCAATAACATGCTCTGGAACAAATTTAGGAAACAATAATGGAAGCTCAGTACAGCCTAAAATAAAAGATTTGATATCGTCTTCCTGCTGCCATCGTTCAATTTCAAATTCAATTCTTTTCGATAATGGATGAATTGATTCACCCGATTTTATATCTTCAATTATATGGGATATTTTTTTTTGGGTAATTACGGGAGGCGATAACACAGTCAGCTCGTGAGATCTGAATGTGGTTTGATAAATTTCAGACTTGGCCGTTCCGATGGTAGAAAATAATCCAATTTTCCCCCCGGAATCTTTTTGTTTTATGTGTGAAGCCACAAGTTCAATCATATTGATAAAAGGAACGTTTAGCACGTTTTGAATAGAGTCGGCCCAGTAGTGTGCCGTATTACATGGCATAACAACTACTGTTGCGCCTGCTTTCTCTAGCTTTATTGCATTTTTAACTAGTGTATTTTTGATTTCATTTGTTTTTTTTGAAATAATGGCTGTTGTTCGATCTGGAATTGATGTGTCAGACATTATAAGCGTTGGAATATGCTCTTGGTCTGATTTAGCTGGGCATAAATCGATTATCTTTTGGTAAAAATAGAGAGTCGCTTGAGGTCCCATTCCACCTAAAATTCCTAACATTTACTTAGATCCATTTTAAAAAAAATACTTTTTTTTGCCTAAAGACGGTTTGTGGATTGTTCTAGAAACCGAAGCGTTAGATTGGCTATTGGCACGACTCTGTTGTTGTTCAAAAGGTATACCTTCCGATTCACAAGTATTGGCGTTTGTAGCACTGTCATCAAAGGGATCGTCATCTTCAGATGTTAAGGACCACCGTTCCATTAAACTATCTTTATAGTCGTCACGGTCTAAAAAGCGAGATAGTTTTGAAAACTGCATGCCTTGATAGGCGTAATAGCCACCTTTAGGAGAATCTAAATGTGGTTTCATTAAAAATAAATAATCTTTGGCTCGGGTTAACGCGACGTAGAGGAGGCGTCGTTCTTCTTCGATTTGATGGATATCTCCGAGAGATTGAAAAGAGGGTAGATATCCGTCTATTAGCGATAAAATAAAAACACAGGTCCATTCCAATCCTTTAGCTGAATGAATTGTTGAAATAGTAATTTTTTCATCGTCCTGTGATTCAGGTAGACTTTCTGTCTGGCTCGAGTTGGGGGGGTCTAAACTTAAATCAGTGAGGAATTTTTCTAGAGTTGGAAACCGGGATGAAATTGCTTCAAGCGAATCTAAATCATTTTTCCGTTTTGTATAATCATCGTATTGAAGCTGAAAAATAGGACGATAGAACTCCATTACGATGGTCATCCAAGCTTCTGCTGTCCGTTCATGGTTATTCGGGGACAAAATGAGGTAAATGAGGGCCGTTAACTCTTTATAGAATTTCTTTTTTGAAAATAACTTTAAGGCGGATGATGGGTCATGTAAGTTCTTGTTTATTTCTCCAATAATAGTCGTTATTGTTTTAGGACCTATTCCATCAATTAAAGACAAAACACGGCGCCAGCTAAGTTGGTCTAGAGGATTAAATGCTATTTTTAGATAGGCGACGACATCTTTAACATGCGCTGTTTCTACAAATTTAAACCCGCCATATTTTACAAAAGGGATATTATGAGACTTTAATTCTATTTCAAGGTCATTGGATTGCCATCCTGAGCGAACAAGTACTGCGATTTCGTTTAAATCTGTTCCATTTTCTCTTAGTTCCAATATCTTTTGACATACAAATTGAGATTGCTCATTTTCTGATTTTGTTTCAATATAGGCAGGTTTTTCACCCACATTTTTCGATGAAAACAACGATTTGTCATATTTTTCACGCGCTTGGCCAATTACTGCATTTGTCAGATTAAGAATCGGTTGAATTGTACGGTAATTTTCTTCAAGTTTTATTATTTTTGTATTGAGAAATAGGTCTGGAAACGAAATGATATTTTTAAAGTTTGCTCCTCGGAAGGAGTAAATACTTTGGCAATCATCTCCTACAACGGTAATGTTTGGATTTAAACCAGCTAGGTATTGAACGATGCTCGCTTGAATCGAATTCGTGTCTTGGTACTCGTCTACCAGAATATGTTTAAATTTTTGTTGATAAAATTTTGCGGTTTCTTCGTTTGTTTTAAGAAGGTCTAACAGTAGTAATAGTAGATCATCATAATCCATGACATTCATTGTCTTTTTTTGAATTGCATATTGAATCATAATAGTTTCAATTTCTCGTTCATATACTGAAAATTGTGGGTAGTCTTTGTTTAGGATGGCGGATATCGAAGATGCCGTGTTTCTCACTTTTCCAATAATAGCTGAGAGTGCTTTTTTTTGTGGAAACCGTTTATCAAGTTTATTCAGGCCAAGATTTTTTCTAATGAGACTAAGAATATCTTCAGAATCCCCTCTGTCTGCAATTGTGAATTGAGTGCTGAATCCTAGCTTTGGTGCATGAACTTTCAAAATTGATTGTGCAAACGCATGGAAGGTCCCACCTTGAATACCTCTGCATCGGTCATCTAAAAGTGTGGTTGCACGTTTAGTCATTTCGTTTGCTGCTTTTCTGGTAAAGGTTAGTAATAGTATTCGTTCGGGAGAAATTCCGTCTAGGACAAGTTTAGCAACGCGGTGTACGAGTGTTTTAGTCTTTCCAGATCCAGCCCCCGCAATTATTAAGAGAGGAGAGCCCAGATGAAGAACCGCTTCTTTTTGGCTAGGGTTTAATGTCTCTGTAAGAGCAAAAATTTGTCTCAATGAAGAAGGTGATGGTTTTAGATTAAATTTTTTCATTAAAAATATTATCTTATCTTACTTTCGTTGCGTCTAGACTAAGACTGTTTTAAAGGCGCTTCGTTTTAGACAATTCCTCAATTTGGTCCCGCAATACAGCCGCTAATTCAAATTCAAGATTTTTCGCAGCATTTTTCATGTCTTTTCTAAGTTGAGAAACAATTTTGGATATATCTTTTGGACTATGAGTTGTCGACAATTTAGCCACTTTTTTGAGCGATTCTCTAGCGTCTTCCCTAATATCCGTCAATTTTTTAATAATAGTCATTGGTTCGAGACCATGTTTTTTGTTGTGTTCATCTTGAATTTTTCTACGTCGATTTGTTTCATCGACCGCTCGCTTCATCGATTCAGTCGTTTTATTTGCGTAGAGAAGTACTTTTCCATCCTTATTTCTGGATGCACGACCTATCGTTTGTATAAGGGATCGTTCATTCCTCAAAAATCCTTCTTTATCGGCATCTAAAATTGCGACTAACGACACTTCGGGCAAATCTAATCCTTCTCGAAGTAGATTGACTCCAACCAAAACATCGAATTTACCAGCTCTAAGGGCATGCAAAATATCGACTCTTTCTAGAGCTTTTATGTCGGAGTGCAGATACTGAACTCTTACACCTTTTTCTTTCAGGTAATCGGTCAGTTCTTCCGAGGATTTTTTTGTCAAAGCAGTTATTAGGACGCGTTCTTTTTTTTGAACACGCTCGTGGATTTCATGAAGAATATTATCAATTTGGTAGTCGGTTGGTCTTATTTCGATTTGAGGGTCTAATAACCCGGTTGGGCGAATAATCTGTTCCACAACAACCCCTTCAGACATCTCAAGTTCGTAAGGCCCCGGAGTAGCAGAAACATAAATGACCTGACCTCTTTTTACTTCAAATTCGTCAAATGTTAACGGGCGGTTGTCCTTTGCAGACGGAAGTCTAAATCCAAAGTCGACAAGTGTACCTTTGCGGGCTCTATCACCATTATACATTCCTCTAATTTGAGGAAGTGTAGCATGAGACTCGTCGATAACAGTTAAAAAGTCGTCGGGGAAAAAATCCATCAGCACACCGGAGGGTTCTCCTTCCTGTCTACCTGCCAGATGCCTAGAATAATTCTCTATTCCTTTGCAATAGCCGACTTCTCGCATCATTTCTAGATCAAACCGAGTACGTTGTTCGATTCTATGTGCCTCTAAAGGTTTATTATTATCAGTTAACCAGATCACTTGTTTTTCAAGTTCTTTTTTTATTTGCTTCATGGGAACTTCCATATCCCTATCTATAACGTAATGAGTAGCTGGAAAAATTTGGGTCGCGCTCAATTCTTCCAAAACGTGCCCATCAATTGGATGAATATCGGATATTTTTTCTATTTCGTCTCCAAAAAACTCAAGTCGAATTAATGATTCTCCAGATGATGGATAAACATCAATAATATCCCCCCGAACTCTATATTTTCCTCGTGTTAGTTCCGTATCATTTCTGACAAATTGAACCTTATTAAGCGCCAATAAAAGAGATTTTCTGTCGATTTCTTGTCCAACTTTTAGAGAGATGATCCCAGAGGCATAATCCTCCGGAAGACCGAGACCATAAATACAAGAAACAGACGCAACGATAATAACGTCTCTTCGTGTCAAAAGCGATTGAGTCGCCTTGTGTCGTAGTCTTTCAATCTCTTCATTGATATCGGCTTCTTTTTCTATATAAACGTCTCTAGAGGGGATATATGCCTCTGGTTGGTAATAGTCATAGTAAGAAACAAAATATTCAACGGCATTATCAGGGAAAAGTTCTTGAAATTCACTACAGAGCTGTGCGGCGAGTGTTTTGTTATGCGCAATGACGAGGGTAGGTCGGTTAACTTTTTCGATAACGTTTGCGATTGTAAATGTTTTACCTGAACCAGTCACTCCGAGCAATGTTTGAAATTCTACATTTTTAGTAAGACCGTCGACGAGTTCATCAATAGCTTTAGGTTGATCTCCCGAAGGGGTGAAGTCTGTTTTGAGTTTAAAATCCATGGGTGTAGTATATAGGAAGATATAAAATTATTTAATTTGTTTTCTTGATTATTTGAGTTGAGATTAAATTAGTTATAGAACATAATATCGTGAAGCTCTTAGAGAGAGTATTTAATTAGATAGAATGGGTAGTTGATATGAATTCGGTTAAAATTTCTGTAGTTATTGGGACGTATAATCAAAAAGACAAATTGAGAAGAGTTTTAGATTCTTTTTTCAATCAAACCATGCCCGCTCCAGAATATGAAATTATAGTTATTGACTCTGGATCTACAGATGGAACGAAAGAGTTAATGGATTCCTATTCACCTGACTGCGGATATAAGCCCATTGTTCAAAGGAACGAAGGTAAATCGGGGGCTCGAAATCGTGGAGTAACAGAATCGAACGGGAAATATATCATAATTACTGATGCTGATATGATTGCCGATAAAGAATTTGTAAAAACACATTATGATGCTCATTTGGAAACAAAAGGAACGGTTTGTTTTGAAGGCGTTACTTATAATATGACGGACTATCATTGGCCGCCTGACCCTAAAAAAATATTTCCTTATATCACAGGAAATTATCCCAATAAAAAAAGACTTGGGTGGTATTATTTTTTGACTGGAAATATTTCGTTTCCAAAGGAGTTGTTTTTATCTGTAAACGGATTTGACATGGATTTTCAAAACTATGGCTGGGAAGATATTGAAATGGGCTATCGCTTATTCCAAAAAAATGTCCCCCTTCGATATTTAAAAGGTGCCATCAATTATCATTATCACGTGATTTCTAAAGAAGAAGAAGTTGAAAGGAATGTTGATAAAGGGGACTCTGCCAGAATTTTGTTAAGAAAACATCCAGAGCTTAAATGGTTTTTGGGGTTGAATCCTTTGTCTACCTGGGTATTTAATAAAATATTTCCGGAAGGGCGTGTCTATAATCAAATCAAAGACCAGTGGTCTAAATCTACAATAAAATTAAAACGCAATTTTTCATTTTGGTTTTTGAAAGAATATCATTATTTAAAGGGTATTTTAGGGAAAAAGTAGAAATTTTTGACTAAAGATGAACAAGAATTCCAGCGTCTCTTAGTCTAGAAATAGAGAGTTATTATAATCTTAGGCGAGCGTTTATTATGCAAGTGTTGAAAAATCCGAATTAAGATTAGGACCATCCAGTTTTTCATATTTATTTTCTTTTTGATTGACGATATTTGATATGACAGAGTCAATTTGAGAATGCTCTGTCACCATTTGATCCAAAGAAGTAGGGGCCTTATCTCCATGAATATCTTTAATATTAAGTCCTTTCATATCGACAACTTTGAGAGGGATTTGTGTGTAGTTCATTCCTTTGCAAATAAAAGCATTAAAGATAGGTTTGTCAGGATTTTTCATTCCAATAATAAAATGATGTTTTTGGTTTGTTTTTAAGTCTCCGGTGGAAGGAAATGGAATTCCATTGGGGTGAGTATGATAGACCCCATAAAAGGTGAGATTATGTTTTTGAAAAAACTCGTGAGCACGAAGCATATCCTCTTGAGTTAGACCAAATGTATCTGTGCGGTTACCTTCAAACATATTAAAGTTTGGAAGAATTGCCTGAATAAGACCATTTTTACCCCCTAAAAACCCACCGCTTTCTTGGGGCAGGTTATCTCGAGACTGTTTAATTATGATGTCATAATGACGTTGCGTAATTTTAAATTGTTTAGACATTAGTATTAGTATTCCACAGAGAAATAAAGCTTAAACCTATCTAAATTTATCTGGAGGCATGTTCGCATGAGGACGACTCTTTGTTTAAGTCAGGCATCATGCGAATCCGTAATTATAAAATGATTAATTTTCTATAGACAGAATATCCGACTTAATGGTTTGTATCGTAGACGAAATAGCTCCTTTTGCAGAAGCAAGCATTTCAGCGAACTGTTCTTCAGAAAATGGGTCTTTTTCAGCCGTTCCTTGGATTTCTACAAACCGACCGCTTTCGGTCATGACAATATTCATATCAACATCTGCATTAGAATCCTCTTCATAACAAAGGTCACAAATAACATCCCCATTAACTAGGCCTACACTTACTGCCGAAAGGAATTCCTTGATAGGATTCTTTTTTAAGTCGCCAGATTTTATTAAATGCTGAACACAATCCCAAAGGGCGATCATGCCACCCGTAATAGACGCTGTTCTGGTTCCACCATCCGCTTGAATAACATCTGCATCAATATAAATTGTACGTTCTCCTAAGAGATCGAAATCAATAACGGCTCTAAGTGAACGGCCTATTAGGCGTTGAATTTCTGTTGTTCGACCAGTTACTTTGCCTCGTTGTGCTTCTCGTTGCGCCCTTGGAAATGTGGAAGAAGGAAGCAATGAATACTCAGACGTTAGCCATCCTTTTCCAGAATCGCGTAGGAACCGAGGTACCGAATTTTCAATCGTTGCCGAGCAAATTACCTTTGTGTCACCAAAGCTGATTAACACAGACCCTGGATTATGTTTGATAAAATGTCGTTGAACGGTAAATGGTCTCATTGAATTATTTTTTTTCATTTTGTAGCTCCATATTTTCTTCTAATTGATTGTCAAGAACGTTTCGTCCCGTCTGAATCGTTTTATCTAAGCGAACGATTTCCTTTTGCATTTTTGTCACCATTAGTTGCAAATTGGCTAACACATTTCCAGCATATTGATGTGCATCTAGTTTAATTTTTTTCGAATAAATTTGTACTTGTTCAAGATGTTCTATATCTGAGTCTTTCGACGGTTCAAAAGGTGTTTCTGCAGCTGAATTGGCGAGGTCAACAGCATCCCTTATAGCGCCACTTTCTCCTTTAAGAGCAAGTCTGATTTTGTCCACGAGAGATAATAATGTTTTTTCATTTAGAACTATTTTTTCACTGAAGGGTATTTTTTTTCCTTCTAAAATAGTGGCGTCTAGTGAATCAACAAGTCCCAAAATTTCGTTCATTAGTTATCCTTTAATAAATTTTTTTTGAAGTGCTGTCTCAACAAGCTTAGGTACAAACGAAGAAACATCTCCATTAAGTAAAGCAACCTCTTTGACAATTGATGAACTGACATAAGCACGTTTGACGTCAGTCATTAAAAATACAGTGTCTATTTTAGGGTTTAATTCACGATTTGTTAAGGCCATTTGAAACTCGAAATCGAAGTCAGAAAAAGCACGTAACCCTCTGATTATAGTGTCAACGCCTTTTTCTTCAGCGTAATCCATTAGAAGTCCCTGAAAGTATTCAGTATCTATGTTTGGTCTATTTTTAAAAATTTCTTTTATCATTTCGATACGTTCTTGAATTGAAAATGTTGTTTTTTTTGAAGGATTTTCGATAACGCTAATTGTGACTTTAGGGAATATTTTTGCAGCACGCTCAATGATATTTATATGCCCAAGTGTTATTGGGTCAAAGCTACCGGGATAAACGACGTGTTTCATGTTCAAAAATTCCTATTTTTGTATTTCCATAGTCATAAACGTGGCCACTTAATCCTGTTGATAAGAGGTCCACTGACTTCGGATGTTCAACGATAATGATACCGTTAGGCTTAAGTATAGTAAACTCGGTAATCGCTTTAAGGGAGTCGTCGAAGTAGTGGAGGTTCGTCCATGGAGGATCCATAAAAATAATATCGTATTGGCTAGATGTTTGTTTTATGAATTGGTGAGCCGTTGATGAGTGTCTAGTTATTAGGGTTTTATTTATTTTTAAGGAGAAATTTCTTTTTTTTTGAGCCAGTTTAAATTGAGTTTTAACAAAGAGGTCTGAGATTTTTAGGTCAGAAAGGTCTTCAGTATTTTTTGGCATCTGGTCCGAACTTAACGGCGATGGACGGAAATTTAAGGGAAGGTTTTGTTTAAGGCTTGAAAGACAAATCATTTCTAAGTTTTTATCAATAAACGATGTGTGAGTATCTAAAAACGTGATAGATGAAGAATTGTTAGAAATCATTTCTAGTCCATAACTACCTACTCCTGAGTACAAGTCCAGTACGTCAGCCCCATGTATTTGGGAACGGATACGATTAATAACAGCTTGCTTAACCTTATCTTGAGTCGGACGAAGGTGTTTATTTTTTTGAAAATAAAGATGCAGTCCTTGATATGTTCCTGATACGATTCGCATATTACTAGTGTACCTATTAACCTCATTCTTGAAAAATGCTAAACTCATTCTCATGAATTTATCCCAAGAAGAAATCATAGAAGTTAAACAAATATTAGGAACGGATCCCTCAATTGTCGAATTGCAAATCTTTGACACAATGTGGTCAGAACATTGCTCTTATAAAAGTAGTAAACGTATCTTAAAACAATTACCTGTAACTGGAAAAAATGTTGCACTAGGAATAGGCGAAGATTCTGGAATTATTCGGTTTACTAAAAAAGATGGAAAATCTTATTGTCTTGCGGTCTCTCACGAATCTCACAATCATCCTTCACAAATTTTGCCTGTAGAAGGAGCTGCTACTGGAGTAGGTGGCGTTGTACGAGACGTTTATTGTATGGGTGCCGATGTTATTGGTGTTCTAAACTCTCTTCATTTTGGAGACCAAATTAACGGACCATCAATTGTAAAAGATATTAAAGATAGAGTTATACTTGGCGTTTCAGATTACGCTAATCCTCTGGGTGTTCCGGTATTAGGTGGAGAAACAGTTTATCATCCGTCATATAATGAAAATTGTTTAGTGAACGTTGCGGCAATAGGTCTCGTAGAGGAATCTGAGATTATTCATAGCTATGCTCCAAAACGTGCAGGAATAGAGCCTTATGACGTGATATTGATTGGAAAGTCTACAGATGCGTCTGGATTTGGAGGAGCTAGTTTTTCTTCTCAAACCCTGGACAAAGAAGATGAATCATCTAATTTAGGAGCCGTTCAGCTTCATGATCCGTTTATGAAGAGAGTCGTTGTTGAAGCGATGAAACAATTGTTTAAAGAGATTAGGGGAAATAATATTGAAGTTGGCTATAAAGATTTAGGTGCAGGTGGTATAGCGTGTGCCGCATCTGAAATAGCAGCAAGTGGTGGGTTTGGTGTTGATATCGATTTATCCAAAGTTCTTTGTGGAATTGAGGGCCTTGGTCCAGAAGTGATTTCTTGTTCTGAAACCCAGGAAAGATTTTGTATGGTTGTTCCACGAGGTTTTAGCCAAAGATGTTGTGATATTTTCAATAAAGATTTTGATATGGGACGATTTTACCCGAATGCGGGAGCATCGGTAGTAGGGCACGTTACAAATAATCCATTTTTTCGACTATTTCATAAAGGTGAAGTTGTCGGGAATATTCCTATTACAGCAATTACTACAGATGTGAGTGTTATCCGAGAATCAAAACCAAAAGAGATGGTAGTAACAGAGTTATCGGCAAGTATGTCGAAAGAACAAATTAAAGAAAACCTGGAAAAGAGTCTGAGTCATCCAAATAATTGCTCAAAGAAACCTGTGTATCGTCATTTCGATCAAGGAGTTAGAGGCGATACGGTGATGTACCCAGGAGAAGGTGATGCTGTAATCGTTACGCCTATTGAAGGATGCGATGTGGGTGTTGTTACAAGTATTGATAGTAATTTGTATGGAGAGCATGATCCCTACATTTCCGGAGCGTATGCTGTTGCAGAAGGCATTCGAAATGTTATTTCTGCCGGAGGACTACCTTTAGCCGTAACGGATTGTTTGAACTACGGAAATCCTGAAAACCCTCATGTTTTTCATCAATTTGAGGAAGGAATTCGTGGAATTAAGGACGCTTGTTTCAACTTAAATCCAGAATCTCAAGAGGAACCGTTACCAATTATTGCTGGAAACGTAAGTTTTTATAACGAATCCAAAACTGGAAGTGAAGTTGTTCCTTCTCCAGTAATTTTAGTCGTTGGAAAAATAGAAGAGGCCTCCAAAGGGATGCGAGCTAAAGTTGATAGTGACGGGCAAACCTTGATATTAATTGGAAAAAGATATTCTGAATTCGGAGGAACTCAAATTGGAGATTCTTGTCCAGAGCTAGGCAATGTGCCTCCTCAAGTAAGATACTCTGATGAACGACTTCAAAACACATGGGTTTCTAAAGAAATTGAATCGTCTCTTATTTCTTCCTGTCACGATATTTCAATGGGTGGACTTTGGTTAGCATTAGTTGAAATGGCTATGGGAAGAAATGGGAAGGCTGAGGTAGGAATGACGTTAAATTTCGGATCTGAATGCGATCTAGGAACAACTTTGTTTTCTGAAAATGGAGGGTATGTTGTTTCTGTATCAACCGATGATACACAACGTGCCTTAGACTCATTGAAAGACTCAGGCGTGGATTTCGAAGTTTTGGGACATACAACTAAAGAAACTGTAATGGAATTGGCTCACTATGGAGAGTTGTTTTACAAAGAAAATATGGAAGAATTAGCGTCTCACTGGAATTAACGTGAGGCGAGGTCTAAGGATGACCCGATGACTAAAGACGACATTGCCATTCAATTTGTAAAAGGGGTAGGTCCTAATTTAGGAAAATTGTTAATGAAAAAGCAGGTATTTACTGTATCTGATTTTCTATACATGTTTCCTAGGACCTACGAAGACCGCAGACATTTACCGGAAATTTCCGAGCTTAGCGGCGGAGAAACGGAAAGTTTTATCGGAAAAATCAAATCAATACAGGACCAACGGACTCGGCAAAATAAGACGATTACAAAAGCAGTCGTCTCGGATTCTTCGGGAACGATAATTTGTATATGGTTTAATCAACCTTATTTGAGCAAATACCTAAAAATCGGAATTCCCTACTTATTCAAAGCTAAATTAGAAAGAACCTCCTTTGAGCCAATGATTACGGCTCAGATTATAGAACACGAACCCGCTACAGATTTTAGAAAAGAAATTGTGCCCGTGTATCCTTTATCGGCTGGGCTATACCAGTCAACACTTCGAAAAGTAGCAAGGAAGGTTATCGAGTACGTAGTAAAGGTTAAAGATCCTATTCCTTCTTCAATTTTAAAAGGCTTAGAATTATTACCAATTAGTGATTCATTGGTGAACATGCATTTCCCGACTTCTTTAGACTTATATGAGCGGGCGAGAAAAAGGATTGTTTTCGATGAATTTTTTTATTTTCAATTGTCACTTTCATTAAATAGAAATCAATATAAGAAACGAAATGGCGAGCCTCTTAAAACATCTGGTTCTGTTTTAGATTCTTATATTCAAAAACTACCCTATTCGCTTACGGGCGACCAAAAAAGGTCAGTTGAAGATATCCAAAAAGACGTGACTGGGCCAAATAAAATGAATCGATTGCTGCAAGGCGATGTAGGATCTGGGAAAACAGACGTCGCTATAGTTGCCTTGTTGATGGCAATAGAAAGTAATCGGAAAGGCGTATTACTTGCCCCAACGGATATATTAGCAGAACAGCATTTTTTGAAAATTAGTAGACGATTGGAATCGATGGAGATTCCTGTCTATTTGCTGAGAGGAAAAACAAGAAAAAAAGAACGAAAAGTTATAGAAGACGCCTTGATTGGTGAAGAGCCATTAATATTGATCGGAACCCATGCCGTTATTCAGGACCCTATTAAAATGACAAAATTGGGGATGGCAATCATAGATGAACAACATCGGTTTGGTGTTATGCAAAGAATGGCTCTTTCAAAAAAGGATGAGTTTTGTCACTGTTTATATATGACGGCTACTCCTATTCCACGCTCACTATTACTTAGTTGTTTTGGGGACCTCGATAAGTCAATCATTAGTGAAATGCCGCCTGGAAGAGTTCCTTCCAAAACTTATTTTTTAAGAGAGTCTAAGTTGGAACAGGTCTATAAGTTTTGTTTGAATCAGATAGAAAAAGGACGACAAGTGTTTGTTGTGTACCCATTAGTAGAGGATTCAGAAAAGTTAGATTTAAAGTCTGCGACCGAAGGATTTGAGCAATTATCTACTTTATTTTCTATGGCTAAAGTCGGGTTGATACACGGAAAAATGAAACAAATAGAAAAGTCAGAAATCATGCAACGGTTTAAGAAAAATGACATTCAAATTTTGGTTTCTACAACAGTTATCGAGGTAGGGATAGATGTTCCTAATTCGACAATCATGATAATTCGACATGCGGAGCGATTTGGCCTCTCTCAACTCCATCAATTGCGAGGGCGGATAGGTAGAGGAGGAAATGAGTCTCATTGTTTTTTAATTGCGGAACCTAAGTCCGA
>JABIQV010000138.1 GCA_018699495.1 bacterium
AGAGGTTATTGCCCAATTAATTCATGAGAACTCTATTCGAAAAAACAAACCTTTTGTGGTTGTGAATTGTGGATCCATTCCAAAAGATTTAGTGGAATCAGAATTATTTGGTTATGAAAAAGGGAGTTTTACAGGGGCCGAATCCGATAAGCCAGGGAAGTTTTTACTGGCGAATAATGGGACGTTGTTTTTGGATGAAATCGGCGAGTTGCCTTTGGATGCTCAGGTTAAATTGTTACGTGTATTGCAGACTAAGGAAGTTGAAGGGATAGGGGCTAGTACTAAACAGAGTATTAATATAAGAGTGCTTGCCGCCACACACAGAAATTTGAAGCAAATGGTCCAAGAAGGGACGTTCAGGGAAGATTTATATTACAGATTGTTTGTATTTCCAATTCAAATTCCATCTCTTCGTGAGAGAAAAGATGATATTTTACCCCTTGCACATTATTTTATAGAAAAATATAAGAGTCAGTTTAGCTTGCCACTTAAGGGATTGGCTAAAGATACGTTTGATTTTTTGATGAACTATCGATGGCCAGGGAATATTAGGGAACTTGAAAATGTTATTCAAAAAGCGATTATATTGGCTCAAGGTGGTTGGATAACAAAAGACATTTTAATGACCTTTCCTTTACAACATGATCGCTTATCGTCTAATCAAGTCTTATTGAACCCGTCCTTCCTGGAAAGGGGTGCTTTGGAGGAGGATAAAATCCTTCGTTCATTGGATGATATACAGAAAGAAGCAATGATTCACACCTTGGAAGCGAAGAATGGGAATATTAAACAAGCAGCAGAAGTGCTTGGGATTTCTCGCACAACATTTTATAATAAGGCAAAAAAATATAACCTTCCTTTGTAATTTATCTAAATTAAAATGACTTTTTCTGTAGGTGTATTTGTGTATAAAAATATACGGCCTACAGGTGTCGAAATGGCCATTCCAGGGGGCATTTTAATTTCTATGTAATTTAGCTTGTTCAGCTATTCTTCTTACTTATAGTTATCATATTGTTCAAAACTCCAGATTTTATGTTTCAAATTTTAGAATAATGGGAAAATTTTTATGTGAATTCTTTTTTCAGACGATTTTTAATTATTACCTTATTCTGTTCGATCGGTGCAGTATCTACTACTTTTTCGGAAGAATTCGATCGTAATAAAACCTATAAAATAGCAGTTAAACCTCTTGTTCCTTTTATTATTAAGGAGGGCGATACCTATTCTGGGTTTACAATATTATTGTGGAATAAAATAGCAGAACAGTTAGATGTTGATTTTGAATATTATGATGTTAAAGCGACAGATCAGCTTATAGATGAGGTTGTATCGAGGCGGGCTGATCTCGCATTTGGTGGATTGGTTATTAGTTCTGATAGAGTCGAAAAGACTTTTTTTTCTCAGCCGTATTTTTCGTCTGGGCAACATATAATGATATTGAGAAGTAAGAATGATGGGCTTCAATCTGTCACAAGTAATTTATCCTCTATTATTTTTTCTCCTCAGATAATAGAGGCTTTATTTTTCTTGGTCGCATTAATGTTTATTTCTGCTAATTTAGTATGGTTTTTTGAACGAAAAATGAACCGTGATATGTTTCCTCATAGTTATGTTAGTGGCGTTTTCGAAGCATTTTGGTGGTCTGCTGTAACCGTTACTACTGTAGGGTATGGTGATAAAACACCTAAAAGCAGGATTGGGCGTGGGTTTGCGTTGATTTGGATGTTTACAGGGATATTTTTAATATCTTTTTTTACTGCGACGGTAAGTAGTACGCTGACCCTTTCAAAAATAAAAGGTGATATTAATTCAGTTGATGACTTAGCTGGAAAACAAGTTGGTACGACCAGAGGGAGTTTGATTGCACCCTATCTTAAGAGAAAAGGTGTACGGGTTTTTGAATATCCTAATATTGAGAAGGCTTATTTGGGTGTTAAAAAAGGTCTTCTTACGGCAGTTGTATATGAATCGTCAGTTCTTAAATATTTTGTTACTAACATCGATAATGGAAGGTTTAAAATAGTTGGTAACGAATTTAAAAATAAATATTATGGAATGGCGATTGGGCAAAATCCTGGATTGCAGCATCATATAAATATTGAGCTGTTAAAGTTGCAAGAAAATGGTGTTTACGATCGTTTGTATCGATTATGGTTTGGGGACGCCGCTCAGTAATAAAGTGAATTAATTTGAAAAAAGACAGACTCTAGGATGATTTTGAAGGTCCTTAGTTATCGATAGAGTTAAGTTGTATGTTTCACTTAATTTTTCCATTTGTTTTTGTTGGTCATAACCGATTTCAAAAAGTATATACCCTTTTGTATTAGATCCTTGATTTGATTTATCCGAGTGCCAGCTAAGAAATTTTTTGTAAAACTCTATTCCAGACTCTCCTCCATCTAATGCTTCTATTGGTTCCCATAGGATAACCTGAGGTGCAAGAGTTTTTATCGTGTCTGTTTTGATATAGGGAGGATTGCTAATAAATAATGTATTTGAAAAATTAAAAGGGTAGTCGTCGCATATTTTAAAAAAATCGGTTTGAAAAAATTTTGGGATTATTGTGTTTGACAAGGAAGGGTGTAATTTATCGATTTTGTTGAGTATTAATTTTTTTAAATTTGTATTTGCTAATTTAAACGCATCTTTGCTTATGTCCCAACCGATGATCGTGCAGTTAGGAAACTCTTTTGCAATTTCGATTGATATAATTCCAGAACCATACCCGATTTCGTATATAGTTGTAATATTTTTTTGACGTATGAGTTCGATTGCTTTTTCAACTAAATGTTCGGTGTCCGCGCGTGGGATAAGGACACCTGGCATGGTGGCATAGATATTTTTTCGAAACGGCCATTTTTTGAATATATAGGCTAATGGGATATTTTCTAGGACTCGTGTTTTTACAGCGGATTTAATTTTTTTATATAACTTTTCCGGAATTTCTTCTGTTAAATGGCTAACAAATGTATTGGATTCCCAGTTTAAAAAATGACAAATAAATAGTTTAGATTCGATTTCAAATTCTTCGGTATATGGAGTTAAATATTTTTTTAGTTCGAGAAATAGTTGATGAGTTTGCACAGAGGTTAAGTTTTTGTTGTTAGTTTAAATGGATTCACTTGTGAGTTTTATTTTTTCTAATCGTTCAACCGTTTGAAGTTTTTCTATTAGTTCGCTAATTTTTCCGTTTAGAAATTCTTCTAAATAAAAGATGGATACATTAATTCGATGGTCCGTAATTCTTTTTTGCGGAAAATTATAAGTTCTTATTTTTTGAGAACGGTCACCAGATCCTACTTGAGATTTACGTAAATCAGCTTCTGTTTTTCGTTTCTTTTCTACTTCAGTTTCATATAGCTTGGTCCTCAGCATTCTCATACATCGTTCTTTATTTTGAAATTGGGAACGTTCATCTTGACATGAAACGACGACATTTGTCGGCAAATGCGTAATTCGAACAGCGGAACTGGTTTTGTTGACGTGTTGTCCACCAGAACCACTTGCTCGGTATGTATCCACTCTAAGGTCTTTAGTATCTATTGTGATATCTACTTCCTCTGCTTCTGGTAAAATTGCAACGGTTGCGGCAGAGGTATGAACGCGTCCTTGTGTTTCGGTATCTGGGACCCGTTGTACACGGTGAGTACCCATTTCAAACTTTAGCTGAGCATAGACATTTGTACCGGAGATTACAAAAATAATTTCTTTAACGCCACCCATTTCAGTTATATTTTCAGACAATACTTCAGTCGCCCATCCTTTAGAGTCTGCAAATTTTGTATACATGCGATAAAGGTCTGCAGCAAACAATGCAGCCTCGTCACCACCCGTACCGGAACGAATTTCTATGAGAGCATTTTTTTTGTCATTTTTATCTTTTGGAATTAGGAATGTTTGAATATCATTTTCGAGTCGAGATTGTTTTTTTTGTGTTGTTTCCAATTCTTCTTTTGCAAATTCTTTGTACTCGGGGTCTTTCAACATTTCTTGAAGGTCGGTAATTTCTTGATTGGTTTTTTTTAATTCTCTGATAATTTCAACGACGTCTTTTAATTCCGCATGTTTTTTTACATGTTCTTGGTATACGGGAATATTGGTAATGATTTCGGGGTCACTTATTTTTTTTTCTAGAGCTACAAATTGGTTTTCAATCTCTTCAAGTTTGTCTAACATTTTAGGGGCCTTATTAAATGAATTATTTTATTAGATATAAAGAAAAATAGGGAGTGTGCCTATTTTTTTGAAATAACACGTACTCCCTTTTTGAACTTTAACTTTAGTCAATAGACATCTCGAAATTTGCTACGGAGTATTCTATTTTTTCGCTAGACTATATTTTTTTCTAAATTTATCAACACGACCTTCAGAATCGAGGATTCTATTTTCTCCAGTGAAGAAGGGGTGACAGTTTGAGCAGATATCAACACGAATTGAATCTAGTGTAGATCCTGATTCAAATTTTGCACCACATGCACATGAAACAGAAACTGTTTTATAACCTGTTTCTTGTGTTGATAAATTATTTGCTTGTTCTTTTTTTTTGCTTACTTTTACTCTAGCCATTGAATTGTCTCCTTCTTATAAAGCCATTAAATCTATTATTTTCAAATTGTAGTGATAGAAAAAATACCAGTGAACTTTTTATATGTATTATAAGTTCAACCATAATAAATAACAAAAAAGCCACTAAATGTCAACGAAATTGCATTGGATTTTTGATCTAGAGTCCTTTCAATAAGTTTGCTTAAAGGTTTTATTATTAGTATAATAAATAGGCATTATATGTTCGATTATCATTATATAGGGGCTATTTTGGTTTCAGAGAACATAAAATAAGTTGCCTAGATTTAGCGAGCTAGCGGTAGTTAATAATAGTAGAAAGGACATTTGATATGGTTCTGAATTTTAATATTGAAATTGATGAAAAGCAGGATATTCCTATAGTAAGGGTTACGGGGGATATTGATATCTATACGTGCCCTAAGTTGAATAAGGGAATGTCTGAAGCTATAGAAGGCGGCCATTCTTCTATTGTATTAGATTTGGAGGGTATTCATTATTTAGATAGCACTGGCTTGGGAATTATTGCGCATACGGCCCGATCGCTTAGTAATAAAAAAGGATACATTTATATTGTTTGTCAGCAACCTCAAATTCGGAAAATATTTTCAGTTTCTGGGTTAGATAAAAAGAATATCCGTCTTTTTGATACTGAATCTGATGTATTGTCAGAGATTAAAGGTTAATGTTGGTGTATTAATGAAGGATAAAATATATTTAAAAATACCCGCTAAATCAGAATATGTCGGTATTGTTCGGTTGGCTATTTCTGGCATTGCTTCACGATTAGATTTTTCTGTTGAAGATATTGAAAGTGTGAAAGTGGCTATTTCGGAGGCGTGTACCAATAGTGTTCAGCATGCATATAAAGACGGGGATGGGCATATTGAGATTACGTGTTTCCTTTCTGATAAAAAATTGGAAATTACTGTAAAAGATGAAGGTGCCGGATTTGATGTGGGTATTTTAGGTACTCAATCTCAAATTGAAAAGTCTGAGGAAAAGCTTGGGCTTGGGCTTGGTATTACGTTTATTAAAAATTTGATGGATGAAGCGACTGTATATTCGGTTCCAGGAAAGTCGACTGAAATTCATATGGTTAAGTCCAGAAAATAGTGAATGAGCGTTTACTTAGGGTATTTGTTTGGCATTCTTAGTGCTTATTTCGTATTTAATGACGCCAAAAAATTTGGTTTAAAGTCTCCTTTTCCTTTTTTCATATTTATTTTTTCAATATTTCTTCCTCAAATTGTGATTCCGTCTTATATAGTATATCGGATGTTTGCAAAATCAAAATCATCGACGTTTAGGCAAATTGATGAACCTACTCACCTTTGTCCAAAATGTGGGCGTGAAGTAGATATTAGTTTCACGGAATGTCCTGATTGTCATAACCATTTTAACCTTAGTGCGTAGTTTTGGCGTGCTGTTTTGATGTTTAATATTCCTATAGGGGTTCACCCTTCTTTATATGTACATGTCCCATTTTGTTTAAAAAGGTGTCCTTATTGTGCATTTTATAAACGTTTATGGGATCCAACGCTTGAAGAATCGTATTTGGACGCTATAGAGAAAGAGATTCTGTCGATTACAGAGAACAGGCCGGCGTTTAATATAAAGTCGCTGTTTATTGGTGGGGGAACTCCTAATAGTTTGACGCTACCATCGTTTAATAGATTGTTAAGTATCTTGTCCGTATTTAAGGGTGTTGATAGGTCTATTGAAAAGACTGTTGAAATGAATCCAGAGGCAGTAACACCTGCTTATTTGAGGTGCCTGGAAAACTATGGGTATTCACGTGTTAGTTTGGGTATTCAGTCCTTTAATAAAGATGAGTTGAAATTGTTGGGGCGTATTCATAATGTGAAGACGATTTATAACGCGGTTGAAACTGTTAAAAAATCTACACTTCGGTCTTGGAATATGGACTTCATGTTTGGGTTTCCTAAGTCTAACTGGGGGGGTGTTGTAAGGTCTTTGGATAAAGCCATGGAATTGGAGCCACCTCATATATCTTTGTATTCACTAACAATTGAAAAAGGGACCTTGTTTGAGAAACATGGGATACAGCCAGTCGTTCAAGAAAACGATTGTCGTCAATATCAAAATATTTGTAGGTATTTAAAAAAAAGGGGTTATATTCATTATGAAGTGTCTGCGTTTGCTAAACCCGGACACGAATGTGTTCACAATAAAAATTATTGGACGTATGGTGACTTCATTGGAGTTGGTCCAAGTGCAGATTCGTATTTAAATGGGTGTCATTCGAAAAACCCCTCCAATTTTAGTCAGTATATTAAACAAGCAACGTCGTCTTTAGTTAATGGGAAATCTATTTCGGAGTCTCAAAAAAAGTCGGAATTTATTTTGTCGAATTTGAGATTGATTTCAGGGTTTTTATTGTCTACCTATAGACAACGATTTGGGTCGGATGTATTAAATGATTTTAAAAAAGAGATTGGTGAACTAGTGGATAATCGGTGGCTGCGTATATATAAAGGACGATTACAGACAACTAAAAGGGGATTGGTTATGCTTAATGAGGTGTTAATTCGGTTTGTTTAAAATTATAAAGAAAAGTAAAAAATCTAATGCGCGAGTGGGTGTTTTGAAGACGGCGCATGGAGATATTCAGACACCTGTTTTTATGCCAGTAGGGACTTTGGCGACTGTTAAGGGAATGACTGTTGATAATTTAAATGCGCTTGGAGCTCAAATTATTTTGGCGAATACGTATCATTTGAGTTTACGTCCAACGACTGAGAAACTTGAGCAATATGGAGGAATTCATTCATTTATGAATTGG
>JABIQV010000139.1 GCA_018699495.1 bacterium
GAGACATCCCATTTGTAAATGCTTCTGCGATAGAAAAAATTCTAAAAGGGTGTGGCGTGATTAAATCTTTAATTAATGATTGAGGGTCGTTTTTAAGATTATCGGTTAAGCCACATTTCTTAATTTCAAGTCCTCTAATTCCTTTTTGTAATGCTTCTTTAAATGTTCTTCCAATTGCCATTGTTTCACCAACAGATTTCATTGCAGTGCCTAATACAGGAGGCGATAATGGAAATTTATCAAAATCAAATCGAGGTAGTTTTACAACACAGTAGTCGATTGTTGGTTCGAAACTTGCTGGTGTTTTTTTTGTAATGTCGTTGTCTAGTTCGTCTAGTGTATATCCAACGGCTAGTTTTGCAGCGAATTTTGCAATCGGAAAGCCAGTCGCTTTAGAGGCTAGAGCAGAACTTCGGGAAACTCTTGGGTTCATTTCGATAACGATAACCCGTCCGTCTTTAGGGTTTATTGCAAATTGGATATTAGATCCACCTGTTTCTACCCCAATTTCTCTTATTATCTTTAGTGATATGTCTCGAAGACGTTGATATTCTTTGTCTGTTAGAGTTTGAGCAGGTGCGACTGTTATAGAATCTCCTGTATGAACCCCCATAGGGTCTAGATTTTCTATAGAACAAATAATGACGACATTATCTGCTTTGTCTCGCATGACTTCTAGCTCATATTCTTTCCATCCAATAATGGACTCTTCTATTAATACTTCAGAAATAATACTGTTTTGAAGACCTGAAGCTGCAATTGATTCTAATTCTTCAACGTTGTAGACAATGCCTCCTCCTATTCCACCTAGTGTAAAAGCAGGTCGAACGACACAAGGATATCCTATTTTTGTTGCTAATTTTTTTGCGTCTTCAATTGTGTAAGAAACATCTGAACGGGCACATGCAACGTCGATTGATTCCATTGCTTTTTTAAACGCTAAACGGTCTTCTGCTTTATTTATGACATCAACGGAAGCACCTAAAAGTTCTACATTGTATTTTTCTAAAACGCCTGCTTTATCTAATTCTATCGCTAAGTTTAAGGCTGTTTGACCTCCTAATGTAGGAAGTACAGCATCAGGGCGTTCTTTTTCTATTATTTTTGATACAGATTCGACAGTTAGAGGTTCTATATATGTTGCATCTGAGAAGGAAGGATCTGTCATGATAGTAGCCGGATTAGAATTTACTAAAACAATTTTATAACCGTCTTCTCTTAACGTTTTACATGCTTGAGTCCCTGAATAGTCAAATTCGCAGGCTTGTCCAATTACGATAGGACCTGATCCGATAAGTAGTATTTTTTTTATATCTGTACGTTTTGGCATGTTTTTCCTGCTTTTTAATTTTTTTTGTATTTTCCAAGTATTAAGCTTAATATCGCCATTCTTATGTAAAGTCCATTTTGAGCTTGATTAAAATACTTTGCATTTGGACCTGTGTCTACCTCAGTGCTGATTTCGTCTAGACGAGGTAACGGATGCAGTATGCAGAGGTCTTTTTTTGCTTGTGTTAGAAGTTTGTTATTAATATGGTATTTATCTTTAACTTTTAAATATTCCGATTCGTCTGTGAATCGTTCTTTTTGAACTCGTGTTACGTATAATACGTCTAATTCTTTTATTGCTTCTTCTAGGTTTTCTGTTTCTTTTATTTTAATACCATTTTCCGTAAGATTTTTTATATACGTTTCTGGCAGTTTTAAATTATTGTGAGAAATGAAGGTGAGTGTTACATCAAACTTTTTTAAAATATGAATAAGAGAATGCACGGTTCGGCCATTTTTAAGGTCGCCTAAAAACCCAATACTTAGACCATCGATTTTTGTTTTTTCAGACCGAATAGTAAATAAATCTAATAATGATTGTGTGGGATGTTGATTGGTTCCATCTCCTGCATTTATGACAGGAACGGACGCGTTAGTTGAAAATTTTCTTACAGAATAAGGCTCTGGGTGTCTCATTACAATTGTGTCGCAGTAAGCGCTGACAACACGACTCATATCTTCTAAGCTTTCCCCTTTTTTAATTGATGAAGAATCTCCTTGCTCAACGGTGATTACCTGGCCGCCAAGTCTAATCATTGCTGTTTCAAAAGAGAGACGCGTTCTAGTGCTTGGTTCAAAAAAAAGAGTAGCCAAAATTTTCCCTTTCAATAAAGAAAGGGAACCTTCTGACTTTAAACGTTCTTTTAATTCTTGAGAAATATCGAGTAAAAAAAGCAAAGACTTTTTGTCGAAAGAATCGGTAGACAGTATATGGTACCCATTAAATCGATTCATTACCTTTTAAACTAAGATGCTGCCTTTTCAGATGGTTCGCTCTCTGTTTCAGTAACATCTGCATTATCAGTCTGTTCATCTTTTTTAACTCGAGAAACAGAAACTTGAAGTATTAAATTGTTTGGATTCGTTAATAACTCAAATGTATCATCTAAAATAATATCTTTTGCTTTAATCGTCGCTCCGATTTGCATAGATGAAACATCTATTTTAATGTTTTCAGGAATTGAGTTAGGGAATGACTTAATTGAAATTGCTTTAGCAGATTGCTGTAACATTCCACCCAGTTTTACACCAGGAGCAACTCCAATTACCTTAGTAGGAATAGTTGCTTTCACTTTTTTTGTTTCGTCAATGACTAAGAAATCTATATGTCTAAAATCTCCTGTTACGGGGTGTCTATCAATTTGATAAGAAATAACATCTTTTTTTACTTCTTTTTCACCTTTAATAGTCAGTTCGATAATCGTGTTTTTTCCAAAAGGACCATTATAGATACGTTTTAATAAGTTTTCGTTAATAGAGATTGAAATGTTTTCATTGTCTCCGTAAATGACACCAGGAACGATAGATTGTATTCGAAGTTTTTTTACTTTATTTTTTTTGAGTTCAGACCGTTGTTCTACGGTTAAGGTTGCTTTTTCCATTCGAGTCTCCTTTTACTTTAAGAACTGTCGTAACATATCAAAAACGATGGTCCATGGACGTATTTTTGGTATTTTATGACAATCCTTTTACAGCTGAGTTATTATAGTGAATTTAGTCTCGGATGCCTAGTGTCCATTTTAGATAGACCTATTATTTAAAATAGGCATTATTTGCTTACCGGGGATACGATATTTTTTGAGGGACAAAGTTTTGAAATGCAACAGGTATCACATAGTGGCTTTCTTGCTTTGCAGGATGCGCGTCCATGCAAGATTAGAACGGTCGAAAACTCGGTCCAGATTGAGTCTTCCCAGATAGTAATTAAGTCCATTTCCGCTTTAACTGCATCTTTGTTTTTAGTGAATCCAAGTCGATTGGAAAGTCTGTTTACATGAGTATCTACTGTTATTCCTGGGATATTAAAACTTTGGCCTAAAACCACGTTTGCTGTTTTTCTGCCAACACCTGCTAAGCTCGTTAACTTATCTCTATTATTGGGAACCTCTCCATTAAAATTGGTGAGTAATTGATTTGCCATTTTTTTTATATTTATTGCTTTATTATTAAAGAAGTTGACTGACTTAAGGAGTGACTTAATGTCGTCTATATTTCCTGTAGCAAGTTCTGATGGCGTTTTATATGTTTTAAATAGTAACGGGGTTACCTTGTTAATTCGCTCATCGGTACATTGCGCAGACAGTATTGTTGCTACAAGAAGTTCAAATGGATTCGAATGATCAAGAGCTGTCGATGCGTTTGGAAATTTATCTACTAGTATGTCGAATATTAGGGAGGCTCTTTTTTTTATTGAGGATAGAGATTCTTTTTTTAGGTGATGTGTTTTTTTAAGGGTTTTATCAGAACGTTTCATTTTAAATTAAAGTAATGGTTAATTTATTGTAAGAGTTAAGGAAACTGGGCAATGATCAGAGCCTAATACATTTGAGTGTATTGACGCGCTGTGTAAGTTGTTTTTTAGTGAAGGACTAACAAAAAAGTAATCAATTCGCCATCCAATGTTTCGTTTTCTAGCACCGGCTCTATAGCTCCACCATGAATAGTTTTTAGGTTCTTTATTGAAATATCTGAATGTATCAATATATCCATCGCTTACAATTTTATCCATCCATGCACGTTCAATAGGTAAATATCCTGAATATTTTTCATTGGCTTTTGGATTTGCTAAATCAATTGCTGTGTGAGCGATATTATAGTCACCGCAGATAATTACGTTTTTCCCCATTTTTACAAGGTCGTTGGTGAGTTTGAAGAATTCATGGAAGAATTCAAGTTTATAGGCGAGTCGTTCTTCATTTTTTTGACCGTTTGGAAAATAGACGGAAAATAGGATAAAGTTTTCAAATTCAGCCTGAATAACGCGCCCTTCACTATCAAACTTTTCTATTCCTAATCCAAAATTCACAGAAATAGGTTTGATTTTTGTAAAAATTGCAACGCCACTATATCCCTTTTTTTCGGCAGAATGCCAAATCGATTCGTAGCCTGGAGGTTGCTTGAGTTCTTCAGATAAATCAGATTCTAATGCTTTTGATTCTTGAATGCAGCAAATATCGGGCTGGGTTTCTTCTAGATAGGATAGAAATCCTTTTTTTGCACACGCTCGAATGCCATTTACGTTCCAAGATACAATATTCATATTCTCAAACATTAAGTGCTTCCGTAGGCATAGTCAAGTGTTGTTCTCTAATAATTTTTGGGTCTCTTTTTTCGACATTAAAATGTTTCGATTTTGATTAAAAAGGGTAGTTTATTAATATGCAAATAAGTTCATCATTGGCACGTTTTTATTTAATTAGAACGTTTTGTCTTAGGTCTTCAATCTTTATCTTTTTTATATTTTTCATGAATGTATCATTGAACTCTTCTCTTATTCGACTTTCGACCGGAAAGAAATTACCGATACCACCTGTAATTTTGGAAGAAAATGGTGAAATGGATAATAATGGTTCCATCTTTTCAACAAGTAGTGTGTATTTGGGTAGAGATAGAGATGTAAAATTAGTCGTACAACATTTTAATTTCAGTCCATATGCAGCGGCAAATAGTACGTTTGCATCGTCTGGTTCATTATCTTTATTACAAACTCAAACTGGATTTAATTCTGATATCGTACCGGAACTGTTGAGTGGACCTTTAAATTATCCAAACCCTTTTAACTTTGATGATGGGACATCGATTGGTTACCGTTTGTCAAAGGATATGGATATTCAACTTACTATTTATGACCAGTTAGGGTCTGCTGTTTTTAATGACATTTTCCCTGCTGGTTCTGAAGGGGGGAGGGGTGGATACAATAAATTAGTTTTAAACAACGATACATTTAATGGGGAAGCGCTATCGTCCGGTGTTTATTTCTATTACCTAAGTTTCAACGAATCAATAATTGGGAAAAGTAAATTGGCAGTCGTCCCTAAAGCTAGTATGTAAAACCCGCAAAGGAAACTATCGAAACATGCATTTTAACTTTATCTTTAAAAGAATGACGCCCGTGGTTATAGGGTGTCTTTTACTTTTTTTTGGCTCGGTTTATGCTCAAGAGGACGTTGAACCGTCGGATGATAATCAACCATCCTCTAGCGTAGAAGTCTCTCTAATTCCTACAATTGTTATGAAATTTGAAGGAACATTTTCTGGAAAAGATAATGTTTTTATTACTGGTAGGCAGGATATTTCTATTGGCCTTTATCAAGACTCTGATTTGGTTATTAACAGTACAGGGACTAAAATTTGGGAAGAAAATTTTAAAGACGTATATTTTACTCAGGGTTTTGTATCTATAGATTTAGGGTTAAGTACCTTGTTTACTCCCGATATGTTTTCTCTTCCAAATGTTGCGTTTATTTTTTCAATAGCAGGAACTACTGGGAAAATAGGTATACCATTAAGGTCTGTTCCATACTCAATTTTATCTGGATATGCTGAAGAGGCCCTTTCTTTGGATGCTGAAAAGATTCAAGGACTTATTCCTGCCTCAAAAATTCAAGGAGATTATCCGGGTATTACTGGAATCGGTTCTATACAGTCTACGTTTAATGTTGAAGGATCGTTAATCGTTAATGGGGACACCTTGTATGTAGACAAATTTTTGGAGCGAGTTGGTATTGGACTCACAAATCCATCTGAAAAATTAGAGGTTAATGGACGACTTAAAATTCGAGAGGGTGGTCTGATATTTCCAGATGGATCGGTGATGTCGCATGCAATTACACGAAATATTTATGATGAAATAAGTGAAAAAGGAAGTTTTTCTTTAATATCCGATTCTGATTTAAATGGAACTGGAGATTTGATTTTTCAGACCGGAGAAAAAATTCGGATGATTATTAAAAATAATGGAAATGTTGGAATTAATCGGATGAATCCTAGAGCAACTTTGGACGTTGCCGGTCCTATTCGAATTGGAAATTCGTTTTTGGATGGGGAATTAGGGATGGTTCGATATAATGGGTATTATGAGGGATTTACAGAAGATGGATGGTCACGATTAGATAATGATCCTTTAACATTAGCTGGGTGGACTTATAGTGACGATTTCTCCCGTGTATTTTTGGAAAAATTGGATACAAAGGTTGGTATAGGTGTTGAATTTCCATCGGTTGCCTTAGAAGTCTCTGGGAATGTTTCTGCAAATAGGTTTTTAGGATCATTTATTGGAAATGGGAAACAGCTTGAAAACTTGGATCCAGATCAATTATCTGGAATATTACCTGTTTCTAAAGGTGGGACAGGACGCTCTTTTTTTGAAAAAGGGTCATTAATTTTTGGAAATGGCAATGAAGGGTTTAATTCAATGCCTCCTCTTAGTCCTCTTCAATTGGTAATTGGGTCTGGAACGGGGCATCCATCTGCGGGAAGATTGACAGCGGGCCGTTTAACGGAAATAGAGCTCTTTAAGGACCATATCGAAATCGGAATGAAAGATGTTATCGATCTTCCGTTAATTTTTGCCGGACCGACTGTAGATATTAAGACAGAGGATTCTCAGAATTTTGTCATTATGGTTGATACTGGAAATGTGGGTATTTCTACGTCGATCCCAAGACAAACCTTAGAAGTCGCAGGAGGAATCCGAATCGGAGATTCTGATAAGGAAATCGAAGGGACAATGAGACGTCGTGGCGAATCAATGCAGATTTTTCTTGATGGGTTTTGGCAGAGGATGGGGTATGAATCAACCGCTGCTGGATGGACTGAAGATATTGAAAATAAACTAGCGTTTACGGCACAGGGTATTGATCGTATCGGAATAGGGACTAAAACACCGGCTGTTTCTTTGGAAGTCGTTGGGGGAATTAAATTTTCTCATACAGATGTTAGTGAAGCTGGGGTTATACGATTTGATAATACGTTAAATCGGTTCCAAGGATTTAACGGTGATAACTGGGCGAATTTAGATATCCAAGTAAATGAAGGGTATGTTCAACGAGACGCCGAAAATGGTTACGTATATTTAACGGACGTTAATGACAGTTTAGGTATAGGGAAAATTCCTGAAGACGGCAGAAAGCTTGATGTGAATGGTGTCATTAACGCGACTGAATATAGAGAAAATGGGGTTTTATTACCGTGGACTAGAAATGGAAATATGGCCTATGTTGATTCTCAACAACGTGTTGGAATTGGAGTTATTAATAGTCAGGCTCGTTTGGATATTAGAGGAGGGACCCCTTCTACTCCATCTTTAGTTATTAGACCCGGAGATCGTTTGATATACCCTTCGTCAGGTTCAATTGAATTTGATGGCCTGGAATTGTCTTACGGGAATGCATTAAATGAGCGGAAAATATTACTTAATTTAGATTCAGAACAATCTCTTTCAAATAAAATAATTAGTGGAAATATTTTAGGAAATAATACGGTTTCTGGTGTTTGGAATTCGACGAAAGGGTTTCAGTTTGGAGATTCGATGTCTGTTATGTCTTTCGCTACTCCAGAATGGAGTATTTCCAAAGAAGGGATTGCTTCATTTAACCAATTATTTTTGATTCCTCAATCGCCGTCTGATGGAGGTAATTCAGAATTTTCAAATCCAGTGGAAGGAGCCATTCGATTTTCAGAAGAGACGGGGTATATTGAAGGATTTAATGGAAACAAATGGGTTCGTTTAGATTATACAGAAGCTGATGGCTATTTTTCTCGAAGTGATGAAGGCGACATTACGTTATCGTCTGTATCTGACCGTCTTGGAATAGGTAAAATTCCGTCGTCTTCTTTTAGAGTGGATGTTGACGGGAACGTTAATTCTACTGGGTATTATAGAGATGGCATTGAATTACCTTGGGTAAAAAATGGAGATGTCGTTTATTTAGAAAATGAAAACGTGGCGATCGGTAAACCTGTTCCAGGTAATGGCTATCGATTGGACGTAAATGGCATTGTAAATGCGGCAGGGTTTACCATGGATGGAGGGCCTGTTATTCCGGGAGGACCTGCTGGAGGAGACTTATCTGGAACGTATCCTAATCCAGAATTAGCTGACTCTGGAGTTGTGGCTGGGCGTTATGGATCTGCAACTGCTTTAGGAAAAATTAATATTGATTCAAAAGGACGAATTATAAGTGTGACAACTCAGAATATTTCAGGAGTAACTCCCGCTGGAACGGCTTCCGGGGATTTGTCAGGAACTTATCCTTCTCCTATCGTTTCTAAATTACATGGACGACTAATATCGGCGTCTCAACCTTCAAACAAACAATCATTAGCTTGGAGCGATTCTAATTCTCAGTGGGAACCAACAACCATTACTGCTGTGGGTGGAGCCGCTGGCGATTTAATTGGATCTTATCCAAACCCTCAGTTTATAGAATCTGGGGTCGTGGCAGGAATATATGGAACGGCGACTGAGGTTCCTCAGTTTTCCGTTGATTTAAAAGGACGAATTACATCTGTTAATTTGGTCCCTATTGTTGGTGTTCCACCTGCAGGAACGGCTGGCGGTGACTTAGCTGGAGATTATCCAAATCCAGAATTTGCTGCGTCAGGCGTTGTCGCGGGCACTTATGGGTCTCCTTCTGAAATAGGCCAATATACTGTTGATGAAAAAGGACGTATTACAAAAGTCAACTTAGTTACTGTTGCAGGAGTTGTTCCTGCTGGACCTGCTGGAGGAGATTTGGCCGGGACGTATCCAAATCCTATATTTGCTGAGTCTGGAGTTACGGAGGGTACCTATGGATCTGCTACAACGTTGGGTCAATTTACAGTTGATGAGAAGGGACGCTTGACCGGTGTGGAAACGATTACAATAGAAGGTGTTACTCCTGGAGGTTCCGCTGGAGGGGATTTGATGGGATCTTATCCAAATCCTAGTTTAACAGTTACTGGAGTCACTGATGGTGAATATGGAACGGCAACCCACTCACCTGTATTTAAGGTTGATGCTAAGGGACGTATTACTCAAGTTCAAAATCAAACAATTTCTGGCGTTGTTCCGGCTGGCCCTGCCGGAGGTGATTTATCTGGAACATATCCAAACCCTGGTGTCGCTAAATTAAACGGACGCTCTGTTTCAACGTCTCAACCTACGAATGGGCAATCATTGGTTTGGTCAGATTCTAATACGGCTTGGGAACCAACGACTGTTACGGCAAAAGGGTCTGCTGGCGGAGATTTATCTGGTATGTACCCTAATCCAATATTGGCAAATTCTGGAGTGATAGAGGGGACATACGGATCTGCAACATCAATGGGACAATTTACAGTTGATTCAAAAGGAAGGTTAACTGGTGTAACGTCAGTCGCTATTACTGGTGTTCCTCCTGCAGGAACTGCATCTGGTGATTTATCTGGAAATTATCCAAACCCTACTGTTTCTAAAATAAATGGACGTTCGATTTCGTCTACGGCTCCTACAAATGGCCAATCATTAGCTTGGTCATCAGGGTCTAACGAATGGGCGCCTTATACGGTAACGGTAGAAGGAATTGCAGGTGGAGATTTATCTGGGGTTTATCCAGATCCAGAACTTTCATTGACAGGAGTTACGGCTGGTACTTATGGATCAGCGAATACCTTAGGTCAATTTGATGTTGACGCAAAAGGACGAATTACTGCTGTTTCAACCGTTACGATTAGCGGTGTTTCTCCAGCGGGGGCTGCAGGTGGAGACTTATCAGGATTTTTTCCAAATCCTGAAGTAACAAAAATTCAAGGGAGATCTATTTCATCTACGGCACCATCTAC
>JABIQV010000140.1 GCA_018699495.1 bacterium
AATTGACGAAAAAGGAATATATCAAGGAGGAACAATTTTTCCAGGAATGAAAATATCGTCAAAAGCGTTAAACCTTTATACAGCTAAAATCCCTCTTATTCACGTCAATAAAACAAAAACAATACTTGGAAAAACAACAAAGGAAGCAGTAGAGAATGGATTATATTGGGGCTATATTCATTTAATTAACGGACTCATTAAATCATACAAAAACATACACCCCAACATAAAAATTGTTGGAACAGGAAATGGACTATCTATTCTTTTAGACCAACTGAATATCGACGATTACGATCCATCCCTTATCTTTAAAGGATTGGACATCATCCATTCTCATATAAATAATTAAATTGAAAAAACAGGAAAGTCAGTCATTCCCTTCAACTCTTTATATTTAAGCTCAAGATGCTCAGCCGTTAACCCTTTAAGTTTATCCAAGCTAAACCCTTGCACTGTATGAGAAGAAACAATGGTCCCTTGAATCATAGCTTTCTTAAAAATTTCTTCAGTAATTCCATCATGTTTCCCTATAAATCCTGCAGCTCCCCCAGCAAAACTATCTCCAGCTCCTGTAGGGTCCGTAATACTGATTAAAGGAAAAGCAGGGCACATAAACATCGTTTCTCCGTTATACATAATCGAGCCATGTTCACCCTTTTTAACAATGACACGGTTTACCCCCAAATCAATAACCATAGATAACCCTTTAATTATATTAGATTCTCCTGTTAATAATCGAATCTCTTGATCATTAACAATTAAAACATCAATTTGAGGTAAAAGCGCTAGTAACGAGTCACGTTCACTTTCAATCCAAAAATTCATTGTATCTAAAATTACACATTTAGGTTTTGTAAACTGGTCCAACGCTTTTTTTTGTAAAACAGGATGAATATTTGCTAAAAATACAATATCACTTTCTTTGACATGATCGGGAACAATAGGATCAAATTCCATTAATACATTTAAATCAGTTTGAACCGTATGCGCTTGATTCATATCGCCCGTATAATATCCCTTCCAATGAAACGTTTTACCTGGAACTCGAGAAATTCCAGAAATATCTATTCCACGATCATGAAATATTTTAAAATTCTCGTCTTCAAAATCGTCGCCTACAATACTTATTAAAGAGACATCGTCGTATAAACTTGCCGCAATACCAGAAAAAGTCGCAGACCCTCCCAATAGTCGGTCCCTCTTCCCAACAGGTGTTTCAATCGTATCAAATGCTACCGTTCCAATTATTGCTACGCTCATTCATTTTCTCCTTCATCACCTATTGCCAACACTGCAGTTGAACATCTAGAACATAAATCATCGTTTAAATCTTCATATCTCCAACATCGAAGACATTTTTCACCGGACGCTTTTACAATAGTTACTGAAAATGAGTCCCCTTTTAAAACATCCACACCACTGACAATCAAAAACGATTCCCAATCAGAGTAATCAATCATTTTTTCAAGAGTAATAGACACCTTTGTCTCTAAAAAACTTCCAATTTCTTTTTGCTTTCGACGCTCTTCTAACTGTTTATATACTAACGTTTTATTATCAAACATATCCTTCCACTTTTGAGAAAGTCCGTCATCATAGTCAACATAATTTGTCTCATCAAAAGTCGATAAATGAACACTATCCTCTTTTTTAGAAACATTAAAAAAACGATACGCGTCTTCCGATGTAAATACAAGAATCGGAGCAACTAACTTAATTAACGTTTCAACAAGGTAAAACAAGGCGGTTTGTGTACTTCTACGATCTAGACCTGTCTTTTCAGAACAATACAATCTATCTTTCACAATATCTAAATATTGGTTGCTTAAGGTAACCGTACAAAAATGATGAATAGATTGTGTTAACCGATGAAATTCATAAGATTCATAAAAATTATGAACGTCTTGTTTCAATTTCGAACACTCACTTAATATCCATCTATCTATCTCATTTAATTCTCCTGGCTCCACGCAGTCCGCTTCGTCAGAAAAGTCATATAAATTAGACAAACAAAAGCGGATAGTATTTCGAACTTTAGAAAAAGAGTCTCGTGCTTGATTAAACACATTTCTAGATATTCCAACATCATTTTTAATTTCTGTACTTGCTGCCCACCATCTTAAAATATCGACACCATAGTCTCGAATAATATCCTTTGGAGCAATAACATTGCCTATCGATTTACTCATTTTCCGGCCCTTTTCATCAACCAAAAATCCGTGAGTCAAAACCTGCTTAAACGGTGCTTTTCCTTTAGATGCGAGTCCAATCAATAACGAACTTTGAAACCAACCTCTATGTTGATCAGATCCTTCTAAATATAAATCGGCCGGGAAATGGTCAAGTCTGTCCTCAACAACATTTGCAAAACTAGATCCAGATTCAAACCATACATCAAGAATGTCAGTCTCTTTTTTAAGTTCTCCTCCACATGATTTACAAACATAGCTATCCGGTAACAATTCTTTAGTCGGTTTAGATACCCATGCCATTGTTCCTTCTTCTTTTATAATTGATTCTACATGTTGAATTACGTTCAATGACATATCAGATGATCCACAGTCACAATTAAATACAGGAATTGGAATACCCCAATTTCGTTGACGAGAAATACACCAATCAGGGCGCCCGGTAATCATAGCTGTAATCCTCTTTTTACCCCATTTTGGAAACCATTCAACATCGTCAATTGCCTCTAATGCCATATTCCGTAATGTTTTCTTACTCGATTTTAAGGGCTTATCCATTGCAACAAACCATTGCTCAGTTGCCCTGAAAATGACTGGAGACTTACATCTCCAACAATGAGGATACGAATGTTTAATCATTTTAATCTTCAATAACGAGCCTTGCTCTTCCATATACTGACAAATCGCTCGATTTGCTTCAAATACATGAATTCCTTTCCATTGAACCTCTTCAGTGAACAGCCCCTTATCATCAACAGGCATAATCATTGGTAGTTTATGTTCTAACCCAGTAATGTAATCGTCTTGTCCATGTCCAGGTGCAAGATGAACAAACCCAGTACCATCTTCTTCCGTGACATATCGTGCCGCTACAACAGGTGCTTCTCTATCTATAAACGGATGGGATGCGACAGACCCTGCAATATCGTCACCTTTAAATTCAACAAAAGTTTCGCCACCTGTCATTTCTAATGTTTCTATAAGTTTTGATTTTAATTTCTCAGCAACGATATAAAGTTTTCCATCACTTTCAAATGCTACATAATTTATAGAAGGATGCGCTGCCACAGCTACGTTGGACGGTAATGTCCAAGGAGTTGTCGTCCAAACAATTAGTTGCGTTTGCTTTTCAGAATATTTTCCGAACAACTCCCCCAATTTTTCAGAAAATGATCGGATAGGAAATTTAACAAATATAGAAGGAGATCTATGGTCCGCATATTCAATTTCTGCTTCAGCTAGAGCTGTCTCGCAACTGGTACACCAATGAATTGGCTTTCTACCTTTATATATAATGCCTTCGTTTGCCATCAACCCAAACGATCGAATAACACCTGCTTCATACTCTTTTTGAAGTGTTAAATAAGGCGTATCCCATTCAGCAAAGACGCCTAGTCTCTTAAATTCATCTTTTTGAGTATTTACGTAATCCAAGGCAAATCGTTTGCATTCATCACGAAACCATTGAACGTCATTTTTCTTTTCTTCATCGCCACTTTTTTTAAGAGCTTTAATAACCTGCGTTTCAATAGGTAACCCATGACAATCCCATCCTGGAATATACCGACCATGGAATCCTTTTTTATTTCTGTATCTAACCACAACGTCCTTCAAAACCTTATTTAAGGCGTGCCCCATATGAATATTTCCATTAGGATAAGGAGGTCCATCATGAAGTAAAAATGACTTTTTATCTTCTAAATTTGCATTCTTTTTTGTAATTTTATTGCTCAGATCAAGTTTTTCCCATTCCTCCAAAATTTCTGGTTCTATTCTTGCTAATCCTGCTCGAATTGGAAAATCTGTTTGTGGTAAATTCAATGTATGTTTGAAGTTCTTCTTTAGCGTTTCGTGGGTGGTCGTTTTGTTGTCTGACATGTCAATATATCCTTATTCCTTTTAAAATCAATCATTCACTTATGATATAGGTAGGTCAATCCAAAAATTTTGAACTGACTTTGTTTCGATTTAGTATCCCAGGAACACTCCTTGATTTCAAGATAATCATGAATAAATTACTGCCATTCTAGTACCCGTTCATATAAAGAAATCTAGTCGATCTATCATTAAAAAATATCGGATACCCCTCTGGGGAATAATCATCTGTTTTCTCCACATTGTAAAAAAAGAAAAAATGCCTTAAAAGTATAAAATGACACAACGAAAAATTATTTCTATAGTTGAACTTCATGAATTTCCTAAAAAAAACCCCTTACTATCTGTTGAACTTCGTAATTTTCCTGAAAAAGACCCCATCGTAAAAACAACCATAACCCGACTCAACTTATTAAAATATAACTTACTATCTATTGGATCCGACTTACCTATAGACGCTTTTCAAACAGAAATCATGGCCTGGGTAGAAGTGAATTTAATAAAAGCAAGAGATCACAACACATCCTCCTCCCCTGAAAAAGAACCCTTATTAAGTGATATCGAATCAAATTTAAAAGCTCTCCAACCTAAAGCAATCGTTTTCCAGAACCTATCTCCTATCGAAAAAGAAGTTATTAAGACAGCTCTAAAAGACATTTCCCAAACCATGCTTCAAATGTTAAGTGAAAACAATGTGAAATTGGGATTTGCATTCACAGAAAAAGATCAGTTAAAACCTATTACTCAAACTGAAGAAATAGCCTTAAATGAAACCAAACATAAAAAAAATGTATTTTTTAACAACTTAGATATAGCTGCATTTTTAGGAACATTAATTTATTCCTTATCCTTTAATATGGGTCGCGTCATCCCTGCCATAAAAAACAACCGATTGGGAGAGGAGTACGCTGATTCTAATATTTTAAAACAAGCCACATTCACAGAATTCGACCACTTCATATTAGGAATTGTTCTCAATCTTTGTTTGGTAATAAAATATAGTTATTTTAGCAACTGGAAAACAGATATAGCAGTCAGCACGACACAAAAATCGTATATTGAACATGACCGAGACACCCCTTCAACCCTAGCTCTTGCAGGAAATCCTCAAACACGAACTCCCGGAGAATTAGCTATGTCTAGATACGGGATTATTGTCATAGATGGTCCCAACTCTGTTGACCTCGATGTTATACGTACAGCCCAAACGGATCCATCAGGATCTGTTGAAACGAGCCATGGACACATGGACTGGACGCAATTTGTCATATTATTTGCAAATTATGAAGAATCACTAACCCTCATTAACACGACAAAAGATGATAATCGATTCATATCTCTTGAATCTTCTCCTATTAAACAAAGGCAACTCGACGAGCCCCCATCCTTTACAGGTATAAGTGACACACTCAAAAAGCACCAAACCACGATAGAAACGTTTGCAAAAGAAAACTATTCAGGTAGATTTTTTACCAATGCCATCTCTCTTTCAGATATTAAAATTGAAATCGAGAAAGTGATTAGCAACGATCCTTATTTTTTGTTAATTGGTCTAGATGAAGAAATCAATCGTTTATCTCATCTTGTTTCAGCTGCTATAGACAATGAAAAACCATTAAAATTTGCAGGAACGGGACCTGCTTTCGGGATTGGAAAGTCTCACCTTCTTCAAAACTCAGCTCAAACCATATTACAACGGATACAAACTCCCTCACCCCATCAACAGGAGGATCTCTACCTCGAAATGTATGGAAATGAGGTCCGGCTAAAAGCCTATGCTCCTCAAAAATTTGACTGTGGAAATATCGCCTGGAATACCCTTTTAGGGCTTCATGCAGCTAACTACATATTACACCTAACGATTGTAGTATGTGTGACCGCTGCCATAGATAAAGACCATGACGCTCAAGATACAGCTGACAATGTACACTTCTCATTTGTGATGAATCTAGCCTGGCTACTTTTACTTGGAATCGCAGTATCCGCTAAAAATCAATTGGATGCCTCTTACAATTTATCTCCTCATCCGCTAACGTCACCCAAAAATAAAATACCTGAATTATATTCGGTCACGGCCACAACGACCCCCTCTGATTTAGTCGGAGTCCAACGTAGAAATGATGGAACACCACATAATCAATATGATTATAAAAACGGAGGACTCTTTAATCACGATGTCTTTTTTTCCGAAAACTTAGATACATTAGCAGGCCAAGTCAGACGATTATTAGAACAAGCGGTAGAGTCTAAAACGGTAACTCTACCCTGTAACGTTGACGTCCCCCTAACAAAACGAGCTATTTTTGCTACCAGTAACGATCCCGAGGTTGTTACACATTCCACATGGAATTCCGTTGTTTTCAAACCTACCGATAGTCGGTCAGACTATAAAAAACCATGGAATTCGACTATAAATGAACAACTGTTTGCCTCGATCATCATGTCCCTTCCCTCAGAGTCATTAGTCCATTGGCCACCGAAAATTATAGAGGAATTTTTAAAAAAAATTACAAATCCTTCAGAAGGGACCTGTGTGATTTGTAGGCAGATATTAGATGTCGTTAAACTTGCAGGAAAAATTGCTATTGGTAATGCCAGATTAGAAGTAGAACAACAAGATGTTGATGCAGCATCTTCAACAGTTTTGCCAGAGCTATTCCGACGTTCAAACTTTATTTAATAGGAATAGGCGGGGCTTTGAATTATGTAGGAAAGATACATCACCATCTCGTAAGATCAAACAATTAGTCAAATAACACGAACCGTATCCTAATGCGAGTTATGGGCGAACACTACGACGGACTGCTATAATAGAACTTTCAAAAAAAATTGCCAAACTGAATGGTTTTTCTTTACAATCGGAGATATTAAAAAATACCTCTAGACTATTTTAAATGAGGAAAATGACTATGAATCCTATAAATTTCAAATTTAATCCTCACTCTTTACTTTCATCACAAAAAAAGAACTATCTAATCAATAGCTTACTTCCTCTATTTTTAGTCTTATTACTTAGCTGCTTCGGATTTTCCGTTACCAGTTGCACAAATAAAAAACCTGCAAATACCACCACCTCTACAAAACAAACAAATCCAAAAACCACCGTCTCCAAAAATATTGATGGAACACTTGTCTTTCATCTATCAGCCGAACCGGGTTTACTAAACCCAATTTTATCGTCAGATGTAGCCTCTTCGAAAATTGAAGACGTTATTTTCAACGGGCTATTTAAAGTGAACGATAAACTAGAATTAGTTCCCGATCTACTAGAATCATATACCGTTACAAACAATAATAGATCGTACGTATTTACCCTAAAACCTAATATAAAATGGCATGATGGGCACCCCCTCACCTCCGAAGATGTAAAGTTTACATTTGATAAAATATTAGATAAAAACACAAATACTGTTAGACGTTCAGGATTTATAATAAATGGCAAACCAATAAAAACGACCGTCCTATCAAACACAACATTCAAAATTACATTATCAGAGCCCTTTGCACCCTTTTTGGCTAAAATATCCATGCACATCATTCCAAAACACATATTGGAAAATGAAGATATAAATACGACTGCCTTTAACCACAAACCTATCGGAACAGGCCCCTTTATATTCAAACGATGGAAAACAAGTCAATTTATCGAGGTAACACGAAACGAGTCATTTTTTGGAGAAAAAGCAAAAGTAAAATCAATCCTTTATAAAATTATTCCTGATACAAATACAGCACTCGTTTCTTTAGAAAAAAAAGAGTTAGATGTCGCAGGTGTGCCGGCAAAAGACCTAAATAAAACCAATAAAATTCCTCACATAAAAACGTACACTTATGAAAATCTAGGGTATAGCTACGTAGGCTTTAACTTAAAGAAATGGCCATTTTCTGACATGAAATTTCGTCAAGCATTGTCCCACGCGATTAATAGAAACGCTTTGGTAACAGGTGTATTAAAAGGATTAGGACGCCCCGTCCATATCCCATCAACGCCAGTCTCATGGGCATACCCAGACACCCCTATTTCTTTCGACTACGATCCAGAAAAATCAAAGTCTCTTTTAAAAGAAATGGGCCTTATCTGGGATACTAAATTAAAAAATTTCACACACAATAACAAGCCAATTAGCTTCAACTTAATGACAAGCAAAGGAAGTAAAACAAGCAAAAAATCTGCCCAAATCATTCAGCAATATCTAAAAAATGTTGGCATTAATATGACAATCAGCCAAATGGAATGGAAATCATTTTTAAATAAATTAGAATCTGAAGAAGAACCAAAACCCTTTGAAGCAGCTATGCTTGGATGGAGCCTAGGAATAGACCCTGACGGATACTCGACATGGCATTCGACACAGTACCCTAAAGGGTTTAATTTTGTTGGCTATTCTAATAAAAAAGTAGATTATCTTTTAGAAAAAGGTCGAACCGAATTAAACAAAGAAAAAAGAAAAGAAATATACTCTGAGTGTTTTAATATAATAGGCATCGACTGCCCTTATCTTTTTCTCTTTTCATCTAAATCCATAGCTGGCGTTAATACCAGAGTTCACGGATTATCAAAACCAGG
>JABIQV010000141.1 GCA_018699495.1 bacterium
ACAGTCAAACCCTAAATATAATGGAAATGTTAAATGGAATTTCACAAAATTTTTAATCGATAAAAATGGACAAGTTGTTGATAGATTTTCTCCTGTAACCAAGCCATTGTCAAAGAAGGTCGTTGATCGCATTACAAAGCTGATCAAATGATAGGAAATTTATATCCGATGGTCTTAAGGGGGCTACTATGAAAATTTTGTTAACCGGAGCAAATGGTTATATTGGATATCGATTACTACCATTACTAGCTCGACTTGGCCATACCATCGTATGTTGTGTCAGAGATAAAAATAGATTTATTACCCCTGACATATATCGCTCCCAAATTTCGGTTATTGAAGGGGACTTTTCACAAAAGAACACACTTTCAAATATCCCAAAAGATATAGATATTGCTTATTATTTAGTCCACTCTATGACTTCGTCTGACTCCGATTTTGATTCAATTGAAAAGCGATGCGCACAGAATTTTACCACGTATATGTCTCAAACAAGCGTAAAACGAGTGATATACCTTAGTGGCATTGTAAATGAAAGCCAGCTATCCAAACATCTATCGTCAAGATATGAAGTTGAAAAAACATTAGGGGACGGTACATTTTCACTAACCACTCTTAGAGCTGGAATCATAGTGGGTTCTGGTAGTGCCTCTTTCGAAATTATCAGAGACTTGGTAGAAAAGTTGCCATTTATGGTTGCTCCTAAATGGATTAAAACGCGGTGTCAGCCTATTTCTATCCACAATGTATTAGAGTTTTTAGTAGGGGTAATAAACCACAAAGGCACAATAGCCAAAAGCTTTGATATCGGTGGCCCTGATATTTTAAGCTATAAAGATATGTTACTTCGCTTTGCTAAAGTAAGGCATTTAAAACGGTATATTCAAGTTGTTCCTGTATTATCTCCTCGATTATCTTCGTATTGGCTTTATTTTGTGACGGCAACTTCGTATACTCTTGCAAAAAATTTAGTGGGTAGCATGTCTGTAGAAGTAGTCTGTAAACCAAATAGCTTGGCGGAGGATCTTCAGATTAAATTAATTCATTACGAGAAGTCCATTCACATAGCATTTGATAAAATTGATCAAAACGAAGTCGTTTCTAGTTGGAAAGATGCTTTAAATTCAAATTTACTTAAGAAAGGGTTGTCTAGCTATATTCAGATCCCACAGTATGGTTGTTTTAAAGATTATCGAAAAACGGTCGTGATTAGCCAAAATGACAGTATTGAGAAAATATGGAAAATAGGTGGAAAAACGGGTTGGTATCATGCAAATTGGTTATGGAAACTACGTGGGTTTATGGATCAACTTGTTGGCGGTGTTGGGATGAAAAGGGGTAGACGAAGTTTAATCGACATCAAAGCTGGTGACACATTAGACTGCTGGCGTGTCTTATATGCAGATAAAGATGAAGGTCGATTATTGTTATATGCAGAAATGAAACTTCCAGGTGAAGCATGGTTAGAATTTTTTATTAAAGATAATATGCTCCATCAACATGCAACATTTCGTCCTCTCGGAGTATTGGGTAGAGTATATTGGTGGTTGATATCTCCATTTCATAATTTTTTATTTGAAGGGATGCTGAAAAAGCTAGCATCAAAGTCGAGCTAATCAAACCTTATGTGCGTTTAATTTAGGTGAATTAAATTTTTCATTATTATTTCGGTAGTGGTACAAAAACTGTCACATTAGAATAATATGCTGAAATATTCATAAATAAAAAAGATACTTCTATGAGAGTCAGACGACAATCTCATCCAATACTATTATTGAACAAGATCAATAGAACCTTTAGTTACTTAATTGTATATATGAACCCTCGTTTCTTGAGGCGGAGAGGCTTTTAATGTTTAATTTCAACTTAAATGGGGAATAGCCTACATTGATAAGTACAAAGGGGGACGAATTATATGGCTGACGGAATAAAGGGAACAGGTGGACGTGTTTATGGTGTAAAACGAGGGTCTAAACTTGCTAAAATAATGGGAGAAGAGCACAATCCTCCACACCCGGTACTTGAGGCTTCTACAAAACGTGCTGTATCAGACGCTATTCAAAAAATAAAACCCGAAAACGCAGGTAGTGCCACTACCATATTAAATAAGACAGCAATGTTTAGCCCACTAGACGGAAAATCAGACCTAAGTACAGAAGATTGTAAACAGGTTTTAAAAGAAAAAGATACTGAAATTATGACACATGCCTTAACTAACGGAGAAACCCCCTCTCCTCGACCCGATCAAAAAACGCTCGCACGAATGATTGTTTTAGGAAGTATGGGAGATGCTAATTATTCTCCAGCTTCATTATTTTTACATGGCGGCCGGACAATTTTTGACTGCCAAACTTCAAGCGCTACTATGGAATCTGTAATGCTTAATGGGGAAACTATTTCTGAACAAACTGAAACAGGAATAACACCAAGAGAATCATTTGTAGGAAGCACTACTATAAGCAGTCATAGTTTAATTGTTAAAGATGGGAACGTTTCAGAAAGAAAGCATAATGCAGTGGGGTCTCTTTTCAGAGGTACAAGTGGCAATAATCCCGAAAAATCAACTCTATTTCAACAGCATTTAGGATTAAACGATGGTGACCAATCTGGTACTCAAGGTAGTATGATTTTAGTTACCGATAAATCTCAAAAACACTTCATGGTTGGCATTGAAGGGTCCTCTTATGGAGAAGGTGGAAGTGAGATTAGCCATGCAAGTCATTCAATATTAGGTACGGTTAATAAATATTCTGCGGCTAATCAGATAAAAGGGTCTGCCATAAAAAAAATAGAAGGCTTTGAGGACTTTCCAGGTGATATTAATGAAGGAACTATAAAATTCACAGATGTAATGTTTGAAAATTTTAAAACTATAGATGATTGGTTAAACGCAGATGAAAGAACGACCGCTGAAAGGATGGATACGCTAAATAGTCTTATGCAAGAGGACAATGCAGAAACTCGACATCAAATTGTTAATACGTTAGTAGCCACAATAAAGGATGTTTCTTCAGTTTAGGTGCCTTATAATAACACTATATAGGTTGTTTGGGTTTACTATTAATTGGGCATATTTAACCGATGCTAAAAGCTAAACTTAAGGCACTATTATCAGATGTCGATAACCAGTTGAGTACTCTTGAAAAACTGGGAATAAAATGTGCAAAACGAAATGGAACGGTAGATGATTTTGATCAAAAAAAATCTATCGATTTAGCGACTAAAATTGCTCTTAAATTAATTGATAATCGCTATTATAAACATGCATTTAACGTTGCTAGTCGGGGGTGCACCATGAATATGGGGCCCTTCAAATCGACATTTGTACTTGTCATCGCAGATTCTTTTATTTCTCATAAAGAATACTTAGCAGCGACTAAACTGGCTCTATTACTTACACCATTAAAGGGACCGCTAAAAATAAAAACAGCCAAACAAATTGCTGTAAAATTAAAAAAGAAAACCCAAACGAGTTATGTTAATCAAATTTATGAATCTCTTCAAAATAATCCTGCTAGCTATGCACAAAAAGCAGCAACGCAGATTCTTAACTCAACGAACAAAAACCCTGTAGATATAACGATACTTTTAAACAATGTAAAACAAAATTTAATGCAAATTGAAAATATTGGCATAAGTTGTGCAAAAAGAGGAGGCAGTGCCGATGACTCATCTCAAAAAAGAGCAATAGATTTAGCAACAAAAATTGGATTAATACTAACGAAACAGGGATACTATAAATCTGCATTTAATATCGCCAGTTGTGTATGTAATATTGCAATGGGCCCCTTTAAAGCCGCTTGTGTCCAAGCAATAACTACCTCATTGATTAAGCATAAACAATATGAACTTGCCAAAAATATAGCCGTACGTATAGCACCCGTAAAAGGAAAACTAAAAACAGAAACGGTAAAAGAAATTGCACTAAAGCTTCGAAAGCAAAATCAAGATGAGCATGTCACACAAATTTATAAAGAACTGCAAAAAAACTTGGCTGACTATGCTCAAAAAGCAGCCGCTGACATTCGTAATAACACAAAAATAGAAAATGTAGATGTCGACGTACTCTTAACTAATGTTAATCAGAATCTAATGCAATTAGAAAAAATAGGAATTAAATGTGCTAAACGAGGAGGGAGTATTGATGATCCCGAACAAAAAGAAGCCATCGATTTAGCTACAAAAATTGGTATTGCCCTAGTTGATGCTAAACATTACAGATCGGCATTTCATATTGTTGAAAATGTATCTAATATTGCTATGGGCCCGTTTAAATCGTCGTGTGCTATAGCTATTTCAACTGCACTTATTGATCATAAGCAGTATAAATATGCTGAAAAAGTTGCACTGTTAATTTCTTTGATCAAAGATAAAATAATAATAAATACAAGCTATGAAATCACAAAATACTTAATCCAAAACAATCATATTAGTAGTGCTCGAACTATCTATAAGGCGCTTAAAAAAAATACATATGAGTACGCATTAGATATCTTAAATCAACTCGATTCACTTTTCTCTAATCGATTAGAGAAAAAATCAACATTGTCAGATACAGTTAATGAACCCACAACACAAGGTGTCCATTCTAAATCGCAACAGTCTACACAACATGTGGTACAAAACATTAATATTGATCAGTTAAGGACTAACCCATTACTTAATCCTCATTTAATCTCTGAGTTACCACCGTTAGCTCAATTAAATTCTCCTACAATGACCAATTCAGATGAATTAGCCGTCGCGTTTCAAGAGTCCTTTGGAAGCCTAATTCAAGATAATCAGAATTGTGTCTCTTGGAGTAATAAAACAATGAAGTCGTCTTTAGTAGATCCCTTTAACTTAACGCTAACCCATAATGAACTTACCTATCGTGCAGGCGGTGACTATAATAAAGTTACGATTTGTTTTAACTTAAAAACAGGTGAATGTACTCGAAATAAAGTAGGTTTAACTAAAGAAGATATAGAAAAATATGCATTACTGTTTTTCAAAATTATTGATAATAGAGACGACTATAAAAATACGTTTGCTGTTGAAAAATAAGACTTATAAAGACGTCCACTTTTTCTCCATATGTTACTAAATTTAGGACTAAATATTAATATCCCGACATGAAAAACATAGACATGCTAGTGTCATATTAAATCAATCTACTACTTATCGAATGGCTAAGAGGTAGCGTCTCTACCTGGCTTATGTATACCTAATCTTGGCTCGTCTCCTGAGTCCTTAAACGTTATTACTGGTCTGCGATTGATTTGTTTATGGGTGTGACTCAGGCTTAATTCTGATAAGATTCATGGAGTGAGAAAAATTTATTCAACTAGGTTACCTACTGAACGTAGGTTTGAAGAAGATAAAAATAAAATTGATATCTGTGTATTAAGTAACGAAGCCTTAACTAAAAAAGACACAATGGTACTTCGTTGTGGGGCGAAAGAATTGAAAGTAAGCAAAAATTTTATTACCACTCTTGTCTGCGAATCCCAGAGAGTATTTAAGAAACCATGTTGCCCCTTTTGTAGAGACGAGGAACATTATCATAAAGATTTGGACTTAGCCGAAATATCATGGGCGCCTTATCATCCAAATGATGTAACCACATATGAAGGTATAGCGAAGATATTGAATAATTACGATTATATTTTTGCGGCTTTGGAAGTACATAATATCAAAATAGACGAGGACAGAGATAAAGCATATTTAGCTATTTGTAGCACTATAACAACTAAAGAACAATTTAATAAACATCTTGATACTGATCATACAACAATGATACATGTTTTAGCTCAAGGAGGATGTCGCAAGCTTATACACATTTATGCCTCCGAGGATGAGTTGATGGATCCCCATCTTAAACTCAAAGATGGGCGTACGGCAGCCGATGTAGCCCGCTACTATGGTAAAGAAGCCACCGTGACCTACTTGGTAGATACATTCGCTATTGAGCTAACTTCTTCTGACTGATTGAGGCATCCTCATAGATAAATCTAGGTCCTGCTTAGTTCTTTAAGAAAAAATGTTTAACTAAGGATATAATCGGGAAATACTAAATAAAATAGATTATTTAGGAGGATATATATGCAAGGGCCCAGTAACTCATCAAAATCAACGCCTTCCCCAATTCCAAACGCCGGGTTTAATGGACCGGGAAAGCAAGATATATTAGTAAAAAAAGTGACAGACCTTAAACTCTTTGTAAAAACGGCAGTAAAAGGTAACGTAGAAATAAAATCTCCTGATATTATAAATCCATTTCTTGAGTTGTTAAATTTAAAAGCCGGTAGTGGAAGTAGTGGAAAACATGTCTTTCCAGCATGCAAAATTATGGCTACGGAGCTACTTACCACCTTAAAAGAAATGGACACTCCAACTATCAAGACTGTAGCCCTCAAGAAAAAAGTATTAGATGCCCTTAATTATCTAAATGATGAGCCCGGAAAATGGACAAGTAAAAATGGAAAAGTAACAGCATCGTTTAAAGGCAAGATCATTACATCTGAAAATAGGGCATTATATAACTTTGTAGACGCCCAAATTAGTTCAGATAAACGAACTGTCCGTCAAGCGAAAGAGGTAAACGTAAAGGAGACTAAAACACAAAATGCTAAAATAGAAGCCGAAACAATGGCAGACTTACAAGCAAGGCTCGATGCTTTGAAATGATTGAATTAGCCAAAATAATGGGTCGTACTGATTGAGCACACCTATAGACAACTCTAGGGTTTTGTCGGCTATTTTTAGTATTTGCTCATAATATGAACATGATCAAAATCAACTCAGGGAACCTATTTACCGGTGATATTTTGGATACAAAATTGAGATACCGCCTCATCTCTTCATGTAGTCGCAACTGTTAACTTTCAGCATTTATAGCGGCCCTTAAAGAAGCGATTCCACCACGAACTGTTTCAAGATATGGATTGTTGCTATTCGGTGTATAGGTAGTATCGACTTTTTCAAATATGTTTTTAGCCATTGTTTGTGCATGGTCGACACTTCCACTATACGATTTATCGCTCGTATGATTTTTTATATCATCAATGAACGTTTGATTTTTAACATCTGGCTTTGAATCCTTTGCAATAAATACACAGTTATCTGGATCAATTAATTTAATAACAGGAGAAAGTTGGCCATCTTTAACCTCGTACGCAACCAAAATACTCATTCCAGAAGGATAGAAACTGTCTTGAAGAGAGTTTAATTTATCTGAAAGGTCTTGCAATTGCAGGTCCAATTTTCCAGTCAGCACGAGCATATGATCCTCAACATCATCATTATCGCTTCCAATATGATCTTCGAGAGCACGTTTCATGTTTGTTTTGATAACATCATTAAAAACCTTAGATCCATCTTGACCTTTTTCCAGGGTTTCTCGATTTGCTCCTTTTTGATAACTTTTGACAGAGTTTGTCGCCGTATCTAAATATTGGGCAGACGTGACTCCACTAGTTTTTTCGATATGTGTTGCTTTGAACGTCATTTTTCTCCAAATACTGTCACGGCCTGTTCCACGATCCATATGTGGAGTAGGGAATGTACCGAGTTTAATATCTGAAATAGTTGTTCCAAACTGTGAATCCCCTGCACAACCCATTTTAATATTGATAGTATCACTTTCGGACAATCGATTGTTTAACATATAGTCCTTAAATGTGGTTCCGTCCATTTTTTTCCAACCGGACGTCATTAACTCATCATCTGTCCAGTTAGAGGTGGTATCTGGCTGGGGTTTTGTATCCGTTTGAACCCAAATGCCATCGTTTAAGGTTGGTAGAAAGTCTTTTAAGTCTGTAGAACCAAGTTGAAGTAAATTATACATTTCACGACATGTGGCTTTTTTGTTAATTGCACCTTTAGAGTCAGGCCCGACCAAGCCTCTTCCACCAGCTATCGATATCCCAGAAGACGTGGAAGATACAGAAGAAGTGGAACGACTGGAATTACCTGAAGATACAGGAGAAGTGGAACGACTGGAATTGCCTGAAGATATAGAAGAAGTGGAAGATACGGGAGAAGTGGAACGGCTAGAATTACCGGAAAATACAGACTCTGTATCTGTACTACCTTCATCGATAGACGTAAAAGATAGGCTACCCCTCAATAGGGCATCTGTTTCCGTTTTATTTTGATTTGAAAAAACGGGTGTGTCATGAGGGGCTTGATTTTGAGTAGGTGGTGTTTTTTCATCTTCCTTTTTTGGTGTCGAGTGGTTCTTCGACCCACTATGTTTATGCGATGGATTCTGTACCTTGAAATTAGATGAGCCAACTGAAAATGACATCTTCCCCTCCCTATAATAGAGGTTCCCTAAAAACTGATTGTTCAAACACAGAATGTTTATTTTGAACCCTTTAGTCCAGGCCTTCTTAAAACGTAGAACCCTTCAAAAAATGGCTCGCAAACGTAGGGTATGAACGTGTTCAAGAAATAGAAGACCCGGACCTTGGTCAAACATGGACTCGTTCGGGTAGTGGTGCAAAAACGGTCCCTTTAGAATATATAGTTCAACCTATTCATGAATAAGGGAGTCATTCCTGTGTTTAAGTGCCATCTTATGACGTTTTCTATCAACACAGCGCCAAATAGCCTGAACAGGCGTTTTGTAGTCTAAAGATTGGTGCGGAAAATCGGTGTTGTAATCGATAACTAGATAGGATGGATATAATGAAAAAAAATTGTGAGTCTTAATAGTACGTATGCCTTAGCCTCAGTACCTGCTAAGTTAAAGTCATTAAAAATAATGTTAAATAATATAAGTACTAAAGAGGCTAAGACATTTTATTTTTTAGATGTTTAAATATTGAATATACGGGAATATCTATATAGATTCGTTAGGGTTTACCTACCAATAAGTGGAATAGGTATCAAAACGGGTAATACACGGAATTATTTTTAGTGAAGTGTATAAAAAAACGTTAAGGAGTAAATCTAATGCCAATATCAGGAGCGGGATCGGGATCGGGATTTTTAAGAGCAGCAAAGGCAGCAGCACATGCAGCAGCACATGCAGCAGCACAATTACCCAAAAAGACACCAACAGGAGAGGTAGAAGATATTTTGAACGCGTTCAAAGATCGGACAAGAAGTCTTGAAAAAGAGCTAGGACGTCATCTAGAAAAAATGGAAGCCGCCGAAGTTACTGATGCGGGTGATGTTTTCCGGAAGACGGGCAAAGTCAATGTCAGTGGCGGTGGCGGTGGCGGTGGCGGTGGCGATTTCAGTGGCGTAAGTAGGGATAATTTTCTTCCTTTTCATGAAAATACAGTCAATCTTCAAGGACTGT
>JABIQV010000142.1 GCA_018699495.1 bacterium
ATTTATTTTAAATTTTTTGTTTATATTAGACCCCAAACTATAAAAATCAGGTTGGCTTCTTCTAATTTTAATCATTCTTTTGGATTTAAATTTGCTCTTCTTCTCTAGAGAGATTTTAAAGAACATTGTATTATTTCCAAACTTTATTTTTTTGAATTAAAACTTGATTCAAAAAAATCGTCTTCATTTTAGATTTCAACTTATCAATAGTTGGGTAAAATTTAGAATCACTAATTAAATTTTCTGTTTCCCCAGGATCCTTTTTTAAATTAAAAAAATAATCATCTTTTGTTCTCAAATTCTGAGTATATTTAAAGGGATATTGAACGACAGACAACGAAATTCCGTTATATGGTTGAACTAAAAATACAGAATTTTGAGATGTTGATTGATCAAAAAAAGACGTGCCTTGAAAATGATGCTTACCGATTTTTAGATTTAATAAATCTACCAACGAGGGTGCAATATCTACTTGGGAAAATGCTTCTTCAGAAATAACTTTTGGCTTTAATTTATTATTCCAAACCATTAAAAATGGTGTTCTGAATGATTCATCAAAATACCCATTTACAGATTGATAAATACCATGATCTCCTAAAGGAAATCCATGATCCCCAACAATAATTACAATAGAATTTTTTAAATACTCCCTTTTCTCTAATTCTTCAAAAAAAACTTTTATCCCAATATCTGTCAAAAAAATAGAATTTGCGTAATCTTCTTCCACTTTTGTCGGATTTGGAAAAATGAATCGTTGATCCTCAGGCATGTGACTAAAATCCATGTGATTACTAATTGTAGGCAACGCAACAAACAGAGGTTTGAAGTCTTTAGTCTGTTTTTCTTGCTTATCTAAATACTCGAAAAACCTCTCAAAAAACAAGTCATCTCGGGCCCCCCACCCCCAAATGCGAGATTTGTCTTCTTTCCTTAAATAATTATGTACCGTTTTATGTGAATCAAATCCATTCGATAACAGAACATTACTCGAATTATCAAAATTCAAATCCTGGTGTGCTTGAAAAAAAAGCGTCGAATACCCATTATCTTTTAAGATACTCGGTAAACTATACGCCTTTAAATGAGCATACTCCTTAAATACCGAACTACGCATACTAGGAATCATAGAAAATAAAGTCGCAAGTTGACCTTTACATGTTTGTATCGAATTCCCGTAAAACTGATTGATATAAAGCCCTTTAGAAATTAACTGATTAAAAAAGGCATATGAGTACTATCAACAAATTTGGTATTAAACGACTCAACCATAATCAAGAATATATGAGGCTTTTCTTTTGCCGTCTCAGGACTACTATACTTAAACTGTTCCTTAATAAAAGGGTAAGACCCTTCTTCATAATTAATTGTTGAGATATAAGGATTATGAAAATAAAAATAACTAGACTGATTGAAACGGGTTATTTCGTCGTAAGGAGATTCGAATCTTATAATAAACAAAGAATACACTATCGACAGAGCTATTAATTTTCCAGAAATAACGGGCTCTGAAAATCTTGATACTGTTTTATATTTAATTTCCAAAACAGAAAAAATAATAATTCCTAATATCGCAATGGCTATCGGGTCCGCAATTAAGGACGCAATTATTACAGACAACGCTTCACGAGAAAAAGCACTGTAGAAATTGGATATCAAAATCGCAAAATCAAACGAAATTTTAGTCGTATAAAGATAAGAGACTAGAAAAGAATAGACCAACAGAAATAAGAAATTGATACAAACGAAACCCACCCTATTTTTAGAAAAAATTAGCCGGATAATTTGGAATGACACATATAAAGAAATAAAGCTAATAATCGAAAAGCCCGTTGTTTTGGTAATCGCCGAAAAAGTAACATCTTTTATCTGAGCAAGTCCGCCAGAATTATGAATATATATTAAATGAAACAAATGGCAAACGAATACGAAATAGCCAAAAGGTCCCAAAGATTTGAAAAAAAAATGTTTAAAGATATATTTAATATTCAGCATAGAAATTACCCCAATTTTATTTCAATAGCTCCCATAGGTAGGTAACCCACCTATTTTTTTCAGGTCTACCCACTATTTATCCCATTGAATAATCTATTTAAAGTAACCCAATACGGTATCATGAAGTACCCCGTTGGACGATACAATATTAGACTCATAAATCGTATTTTCACCGCTTAAACTTGTCAGCGTACCACCGGCCTCTTCAATAATAATTTTTAGAGGTGCTACATCCCAAGGTTTTAATCCAAAATCAATTGCAAATTCTGCACACCCATTTGCTACAATCATATGATTATAAAAGTCACCAAAGGCTCGTTGTCTCGGCGTTTTGGAAAGAAGATTAAACATTTGTTCATTGTGTTTTCCAGACTCAACACCAAATAAACTACTATGTAAGGCTAAACTTTCGTCTAAATTATCAATAGTCGAGCATTTAATTTGCTTACCGCCATAAAAGCTGCCATTTCCCTTACTGCCCCACCATCTGTCTTTGCGGATTCCCGATGACACCATCCCAGCGACAACGACACCATCTACTTCTAAACCCAATAATGTTGCGACATAAGGAATTCCTCGAACAAAATTTCGAGTCGCATCAATCGGGTCAACAATTAATCGAAATGTTCCTTCTTTACCAGGAACCATTGCTTGTTTTTCTGCCCCCTGAAACTCTTTTAAAGCCTCAGATTCTTCGCCTAAAATTGAGAGGTCAGGAAATAATTTTAACGCACTTTTAATTAATGTTTCTTCTATTTTTTGGTCAGCGATTGTTACGGGACTTTGGTCAGATTTAATTTCAATACTTAAGTTGTCAGAATCGAAATAATGACGAGAAATTTGGTCTGCTTCGTCACACCATTCGTGCATATGAGATATCCAGTCTTGAGTTGTTAATTTTTTCATGGGCACAAGTATAGCACTTATTTCGACGTTATCACCCAAGTAAATGCCTCCGCATAATTTCATGTATATCATATTCAATACTGCGACTTCATAGACGCCTTAACCATCTATACCAAGTTGTTTAAAAGGAAACGTTCCTTAACTGTTTACTAAATTAAACTAAATACCTACCATTATCAGAATAAAATCTCAAAAAAATAACGTTCTATCCACAGGTCCCCTTTCGAAAAGGTTTCCCTCCTATCAATTCCTCATAGCTGACAGCCCCTCCCTAATTATGCTACACTTTCATTCGCATTTGACCTATTTGCCGATGTGGCGGAATTGGTAGACGCGCCGGTCTCAAAAACCGGTGAACGCAAGTTCGTGCCGGTTCGATTCCGGCCGTCGGTACCAAATAGTTCAAATCAATTGTTTAGCACCATCCGTATGAACAGGTTACTTGTTCGAAAGGATATTAGACTATCCTTTCGAACAAGCGATATTAAAACTATAAAAAGGTTTCGTAGTTATTATGTGTATTAAATTATCGTTACCCACTATTTTGTATACCAAAATATATTATAAGATAGTCATCTTCTAGTCATGATTTCAGTATGGATTCCAACTAACCATCAATTTCCTTTAGATGCGTCAATTTTAAAACATAATATAATTATCTTACAAACCTCCGTCAGCTCTATAAACGTACTGGTAACCGAAGATACCGACCTCTATCCATTAATCACAGAGTTTCCAACCATTAACTTCGAAACATCCTGTTCTTCGCATCTACACAGCATGTTTCACGAGTCTATAGCCAATAAATCACATGAAATATTTGCTATGTATTTGCATCCGCTTATTAAACTCGATGCGTTTAATCCAACATCTGCGTTATCTCTATTGGGAAAAGACGACGTATTTGGATTGGCTGGAAATTGTTTATTTACGTCTCCTGAAATTCAAAATGTGTCTCTTAACGGTTTTTATAGAGCCGGATGGTTTTATACGACGCAGCCGACAACCCCTCTTCCCGATAAGTCTCGCGTATTTAGCTTTAACGATTTTTGTTTCATTATAGATGTTGAAAAATATCTAGATTTACACGGCTTTGACCCAATGTTTCAAGGCATCCAAGGTTCAAGTAAAGAGTTATGTTATCGAGCTTCGTTAAAAAAATGGCCCATTCACTACGACAAAACGTGGACATCTCAATTAGCAAAAGAAATTAAACTGGCCTATGCATTTAATAATGATTTATTGAAACAAAATCGCTTAGGTAATACCTATTTATTAATTTGGAAAAACTTAGGTCTAACAATGTCTACGCTTTCCCATATTACATGGATTTTATTTATGTTTTTGTTTTTTCGAATCAAACACACACGTGCGATTCTTAAAACATGTTTTTATATTCCACGACTACTAAAAAATAGGCCTATAGATCCGTCAACTTAACGTATTCACTTCAATCATCGTCTCTATGATGAACAATTTACACCTTAAGTTTTTGTTGGATAAATGCGAACTCGTCGGTTTGGGTCTTCCCCGACACTCATAGAATTTAAATCAATTGACGAAATATAGTCATGTTGAATTTTTCGAATATGGTCCAACTGAGGTGAGGTCTCTTTCATTCTGCCTGTTTCTATTACCTGAGCACATATCTGCTTAACTTCATCGAGTGCTTCTTCATCCACATCATCGTCACTTGCTTCCAGTCTAAAATAATCTTTAAAAAATTGAGTTACATGATTTCGGGAGTTTTGTTTAATCACATGAATCGGAATATTTCGGCCTTTCAACATTTGATCGACCTTCCCTCCAGTTTTTAGCTGGCTTTTTATCGTTAAAACGAGATCTGCGTCACCAATCGACTTTGCAACAGTCATCGGAACATTTAAAATTGAAATAACCTGACGGATACTATCTTCATTTATCCCAAATGGAAAAACCATAAGCTCTGGCTTAAATATATGCTTTATTTCTTCTTTATTATCTGGCTCTAACACTGGTTTTTCGATAGAAATTTCTCCACCTTTGTCCCATTTCCTTATTTCCGGAGGAAGTGGCGAGCCTCTTAAATAACTATCCACACACTTTTTAACATCCTGATAAATTGCAAAAACGTCACGTTCTCTTATTTCAATAATTGTTTGAAATGTTGGTAATGTTTTTCGCTCTAATACCGTTTTTTGAGTTCCTCTAAATTTGGCCTCTTCATCCCCCAAAATAACACTTTGAATGCCGCCGACCATATCTGATAATGTCGGATTTTTAATTAAATTTTCAATATTATACCCATGCGCCGTCGCTACAAGCTTTACGCCTCGTTCTGCAATCGTTCGAGCAGCATTGGCCTCTTCTTCTGTGCCTATTTCATCTACAATAATGACTTCCGGCCCATGATTTTCTACAGCCTCAATCATTACCGAATGTTGCCTATCCGGGGACGGTACCTGCATTCGCCTGGCAGACCCGATCCCAATATGAGGAATATCACCATCTCCAGCTATTTCATTAGATGTATCCACAACAACAACACGTTTTTCCAAGTCATCTGACAATACACGGGCTGTTTCCCTTAATTTGGTCGTTTTACCGATCCCTGGAGGCCCAAGAAATAATATATTGTCATCACTTTCAATCAAATCTCGGATAATCTCAATAGTTCCAACAACAGCGCGTCCAACTCTGCATGTTAAGCCAATAATTTTTGATTTACGGTTCCGTAAACAGGAAATACGGTGAAGTGTACGTTCTATTCCTGCTCGGTTATCAGTATTGAAATCACTAATTTTGTTTACAACACTGTCCAAGTCTTCTTGGGTGACAATACTTAAACCTGTAAAACGCTGCACCGAATCAAAAAACCGTACTTCCGGAGGACGCCCTAAATCCAAAACAATCTCACTCAAGGTAGATAATCTCTCATCCCCCTCTAAAATTTCTGATAGAGGATCTGGCAATATTTGAATTAGCTTTGAAATTCCGTCTGTAAATGTCTTAAAACGAGCCAATTAGTCACGTCCTTTTACTTTTTCAGTTAAATTTTTTCCAGGATAAAATTTTGGAGTATATGTTTCAGGTATTATCAACACATCTCCAGAATTAGGATTTCGGCCACTTCTCTCTGTTCTTTTTTTAGCTTTAAACACACCAAATCCAACCAATGAAACATCTTTCTTTTGACTCAATTCTTCCCCAATAAGATCGAGGGCACCATTAATAATGGTCTCGATTGCTTTTTTTGTCATTCCATTTTTTCTACTAAGCGTATCTACTATATCTTTTTTGTTCATCTGTATTTTTTCTCCGCTCTTCTACGTATAATTTTCTGGTGCTTTATATAGCTACTCTTTTATAGTCTGAGTAGATGTTGATTTTATTTTTACTTTTTCTATAACCCTTGTCTTCCCTGAAATGCTTTCTGCAATGTTAACTCGTCGGCATAATCCATATCACTCCCTACAGGTAACCCGTAAGCAAGTGACGACAATTTTGTCTCAAATGATGCCAATATTTTTGTTAAGTATAAAATAGTGGCATCGCCTTCAATCGTTGGATTTATAGCAAAAATAACCTCTGATAGCGGTTCTGATTTTAGCCGTTCTATCAATTCTTTTATTCTTAAACTCTCCGGTAATATTCCGTCAATAGGAGAAATCAATCCTCCTAACACGTGATAATTCCCCTTAAATTGTCCCGCTCTCTCTATAGCAAATATATCCTTTGGCTCGCTCACAACACATAACAGAGACCGATCACGATTACTATCTTCGCAAATAGAACATGTCTTTTCGAAAGAGATATTGAAACATCGCTCACAATATCGAATGCGTTGCCTCGTATCTACCATTGTCGATGCCATGGAATGAACGTCTTTACCTGGAATAGACAAGAGAAAAAATGCCATTCGTTGGGCAGATTTTTGCCCAACGCCTGGAAATTTTGTTAATTGGGTCATGAGTCCATCAAGTGGATTTTTTTCCATTTTCTTAACGTATCCTAATCTACATCCTCTTCCAAAATACTCGTTTTAAGTTAATCCTGGAATTCCACCTGAAATTGCAGACAATTTCTTTGTTGCTAAATTTTTTGCCGTTTTTATTGCCTCGTTAGTTATTTTTACAATTGCTTTTTGTAATTTAACTTGATTCTCTTTTACTAAAAGAGACTCATCAATGGCAATTTTTCTGACTTCTAATTCTCCAGTAATTACAACTTTAATCTTTCCATCAAAACCAGTTTCCTCAACTTCAACTTCTTTAAGTTGTTCTTGAACTTCCTTCATTTTAGACTTCATTTCTTTCGCCTGTTTCATCAATTTTCCCATATCTTTTAATCCGTCAAACATTGTTGTTTCTCCTTAGTTTTTTTATTCTGCCTCTACGAGGCTTCCTTCAAATAATTCCACGATATCATTAATTTTTTTTTGGTTGCTCTGTCTCACTGGCTGCGCAGATGTCGCCGAAACGCCACCTGAACTCGTGTCTAACGACATTCCTGGACCAAAAAAGCGACTCAAAATCGGTTTCAATGAATCTTGAGTCGTCGTACTTTTCAATGCATCTTGAAAAAATTTAAAATCTTGTTTCAACTTGATTTTAACAGCTGAAGATTCAATAGACAAAAAAGACGCTCCCGATAATATCGCATAAATTGACTTATGTTGTTCTTTTACTTCCGCCATTACAGCTTTCCATTTACCCAAATCATCTAAGGACGCTATATTTATGCTCGAATTTATCGATTTCGGCGGAGATTCTGATTCTGGCTGACGTTGAGGGGTAGAATTTACTGGCTGTTGTATCCCTGCTAATGATGTTGTTGATGATAGTGCTTGGTTAAGCGCATTTGCGCTGATTCCTAGGTCTCTTGGGGTTGGAGGCTGCTGAGAAGGCGCCCTTTCGGGTTGCTGAGTCCCAGAAATGCGTGTTACCTGTTTCCCCGGTGGTTGGTTGAGGGAACCCCCTTGTTGATTAGTGTATATAGGCTCCGATTGCGTTCCTTGAACAGCTTGTGCTGGAGATTGGTGTCTCTGAACCTGTTCTTCCTTATTTGACGGCGTGGCTTGCATCGTCGCCTGTCTGCGCTGACTACCTTGATCCTGTCTAGGTTGTCCTGCGCCTGGACGAGGTGCTCTACCTTCTGTTTTTGTAGAAACGAGTCGAATTTGAAACAATAATTCTTGATCGGGAAACTGTCTAAGTTCCATTTCTAATTTTGAGAAACGTTCCAACGCATACTTTAACCATGCCAAAGACACCCCCGTGCTCAAGACGTTCAACTGAGTAACTTGCTCATCGTCTAATTCGATTTGCTTCGTTAAACCCAATTTTGCATATGTTAAGTTTTTAATAAACTGAACCCAAGACACACATAACTTTACGGCCTGAACCCCATCATCAAAACTGGATCTTAACGTCGATAAAACGGTTGCTTCATCTCCGCCAGTGAGGCTTTTAAACAAGTCTACCATTGTCTGTAAATCTGTATTTCCTATTAAATTATAAACGTCTTTTTCGCTTATTTCTTCACCCGAAAAAGCAACGACTTGATTTAATAACGATAAGGCATCTCTCATACATCCATTTGCATGCCTTGCAACCGCGGTTAAACACTGTGAACTGATTATTAAATTTTCTTTTTTTGAAATTTCAACCATATGATCGGTAATTTCGTTCAAGGTTAGTTTTCTGAAATTTAAATTTTGGCACCTTGAGTGAATCGTTGCCAATATCTTTTGGGGCTCGGTTGTCGCAAGAATGAACACCGTATTTTTCGGTGGTTCTTCTAGAGTTTTAAGGAGAGCATTAAACGCACCCGTGCTAAGCATATGCGCTTCGTCAATAATATATAATTTTGTTCGGCATTCAACCGGCGTGTAGTTTACTTTTTCGTTTAAAGATCGAATGTTATCAACCCCCGTGTTAGAGGCCGCATCAATCTCGATTACATCCACGGATTGCCCTGCTGTGATTTTTTTACATAAGTTACATTCTAAACACGGATTATCCGAAGGTCCTTTTTCACAGTTTAGTGACTTTGCCAATATTCGGGCAGTCGATGTTTTCCCTGTTCCTCTTGGTCCTGAGAATATATATGCATGAGATAATCTGTCGAATTGAATTGCATTTGAGAGAATTTTTACTATGTGTTCTTGCCCAACCATCTCGGAAAATGTTCGTGAACGATATTTTTGATAGTAAATAGTGTCTGACATCTATGTCAGTTTACCGTATATTTTTGAAACTGTAAAAATTCTTAATAGTTGAAAAGCTTCTGCACTCGATTATCCAAAAAAAGAACTAACCTAAATAAGATATTTCTTTTATTCTAAAGACCTAATGTCTAAACCAAAAATGAGAAATGAGAAATAAAGTAAATGGATCCAGTAATTACCGTTTGTCCAATCCAAGGAAGACTTTTTGCATCGTCTAAATCAACAGATTTAACGTCCACACCAATGAAATAAGATTTAACAGCATCAAAGTGCCAGGATAATTTATCGTCAAACTGACAATAATTCCATCGAACTCGACCATTTTTATCCCGTTCCCATTCGGTTTGAAATTCGACACATCGTTCAAGAATTTCACGACGATCACTTGGCTTTGATAAACCAATAACAACATCGATATCCCCCGACATTTCGGGATCCATCAGCATGGCATTAAATAAGGAGACTAACCCATCAATATTATGCGCTGCATCAATAACGCTAATACAATCATTTAAATTAATTTTTTGATATCTTCCGAATAAAGAAGCGTTATCCATGCCTTCATTAAATAATTGCTCCATCGCCTCGGTAGACTGATTTCTCACCTTTTCAGACCCTTTAATGCCTAACATATCATAATTTTCCATGGCAAATTTTCCAACGGCCAGAGCCAATCCCCTATTTACCTTTTGAAAGTCGCCCTTCATTACAGACTGTTCTGGTATTTTTTTTAAGTCATTCGATTTAAGGAGTCGCGTATTCTTACTCAGCGCATCTTTTCTAAGAACCTCCCAAACCACATAATCCTGAGGACTCGAAAATGCAGGAACCCCTTCTTTAATAATACCTGCCTTTTCCTGAGCAATGGCCTCTACCGTTTTGCCTAAATAATCCATATGATCCAGACTAATTGGGGTAATAACACTTATATTTGGTGTAATTACATTCGTTGCATCAAGCCTGCCTCCGAGTCCCGTTTCCCAAATAACCATATCCACCGATGATTGGGAAAAATATAAAATTGCAGCGAGGGTAATCACCTCAAATTCTGTTAATTTTGTAGACCCAGCCATATCAACTGCTTTTTGATAAAAGCTTGCATATATTTTTTTAGAAATAGGATGCCCATTTACCGCGATTCGTTCATTGTAATCATCAACATGAGGAGATGTATAAGCACCGATACGAAACCCTAATTTAGTAAATCCAGCCACCAAAAAAGCTACCGTAGATCCCTTTCCGTTCGTTCCTGCAACATGTAGTGACGGGGGAATTTCTTTTTCAGGATGTCCGTTCGATTTTAAAACGTTTCGAAGCGGTGTTAAGTCATATCTCATCCCGAAATTACGCTAATCCAGCTAACTGTTTTTCTAAAAGAGATTTTTCGTCTTGAAGATTTGCTGCTGTTTGTCTAATTTTCTCAACAACATTATCAGGTGCTTTTCCTAAAAACCCTTGGTTTGATAACTTCCCATTTGCCCTAGCTAATTCGATCTCTATTTTTTCCACTTGTTTTGATAATCTAGAGACTTCCTTATCAATGTCGACTAACCCTTTTAATGGGATAAATAATTGAACCGATTGAACAACCGAACTTACAGCTTGCTTTGGACGCTCTTTTAGCGACGATTCAAGCATAATTTGAGATGCATTCGCTAAGAAGCCTAAAATATCTTTTCCCCAATTCAATGCGTCGAGGGACGTTTCGCTAGCCGCTTCTATGATGAGTTCAATATCTTTTGCTGGCGAAATATTTAACTGTTTTTTTATGTGTCTGGTTTCTCTAATTAATTCCAAAATTAATGTCATCTGTCGTTCGATAGTTTCATTTTTAAGATTTGGCATCGACTTTGGCCACTTATCTTGAATCAATCGGTCGCCCAAATGGTTGAATCCCGCAGACTTCAACGTACTCCATAATGTTTCCGATATAAAAGGAGCCACAGGATGAATACATTGCAATAATCTAACTAATAAATAACCAAGAACTTGAACCGATGATTGCTTATTAAACTTACTCATCTCTACATACCAGTCACAAAATTTGTTCCAAATAAAATCCCATAACAAATCACAAACTAACGCAAAGTTTTTTGCCTCATATCCGTCGTTAACTTTATCTAACATTGTGTAAAATTCGCTCAATATCCACTGGTCGCCAATGGATATTGCAGCCGCTTCAATTCCGGCTTCATCCACCCATTTTTCAACAGGATGTTGTTCAACAATCATTAAAATATAACGAGATGCATTCCAAATTTTGTTCATGAAATTACGGCATGATCTTACTTTTTCTTCGGTATATCGAATATCTTGCCCGCCTAATGTTGCAGAAGACGCTAAGCTCCATCTCAATGCGTCAGCCCCGTATTCATCAACGAGCTGAAGAGGATCCACTGCATTCCCTACAGATTTACTCATCTTTTTGCCTTTACTATCGCGGATAAGTCCGTGAATATACACATCTTTAAAGGGAATCTGTTTCATCTGTTCGAGTCCCATTACAATCATACGAGATACCCAAAACGTAATAATGTCGTAGCCAGTAATAAGAAATGTTGTCGGATAATATTTTTTTAAGTCGTTATTTTGTTTTGGCCATCCAAATGTTTCAAAGGGCCAAAGCGCTGATGAAAACCAGGTGTCTAACACATCTTCATCTTGCGTAATCGTTATTCCCTTACAGTTAGGACACGCTGTAGGTGCTACTTTTTGAACGATAGGATCGTCACATGAGTCACAATAAAAAACGGGGATTCTATGTCCCCACCAAATTTGACGTGAAATGCACCAATCTCTAATATCGCCCATCCAATCAAAATAAATCTTTTCCCATCGACTTGGGGTGAATTTAATATCACCGGTTTTAATAACATCAATGCCAGCTTTCGCCATTTTTTTCATCGCAACAAACCACTGTTTACTTAGATATGGCTCAATAACCGTATGACATCGGTAACAATGGCCTCTTGAGAGCTGATGATCTTCTATTTTTTCTAAAAACCCTTGTTTTTCTAAATCATCAACTAACTGCTTACGGCAATCAAACCGGTCCATTCCTTGATACACGTCGGGCGAATTTTCATTCATTTTTCCCGTCTGATCCATGATTTTTATGCGTTCCAAGCTATGCCTATCACCAATTGCGTAATCATTTGCATCGTGAGCAGGGGTTACTTTTACTGCCCCAGATCCGAATTCAGGATCCACATGAGCATCTGCGATAATTGGAATCGTTCTGTTTGTTAGTGGAAGATGGACATGGGTTCCAATAAGGTGTTTATATCGTTTATCACTCGGATATACCGCAATGGCCGTATCCCCAAATAATGTCTCGGGACGAGTTGTCGCAATGACGATTGATTCATTCGTTTTAGAGTTAACGACAGGGTATTTAATATGCCAAAGGGACCCTTTTGCATCTTCATGTTCAACTTCAATATCAGATAGAGCCGTTTCACATCGAGGACACCAATTGATGATGTATTCTCCACGATAAATAAGATCTTTGTTATATAAATCGACAAAGGTCTCTAATACAGCGTCATGACAGCCTTCATCCATCGTGAATCGTTCACGTGACCAATCAACAGAAGCACCTAATTTTCGAACTTGATTTGTAATCCGTTCACCGAATTCGTGCTTCCATTCCCAAACTTTATCTACAAAGCCTTTTCTACCTAACGATTGTCTGCTTACATTTTGTTTTCTTAACTGCTTTTCAACTACATTTTGAGTAGCAATTCCTGCATGATCCGTCCCCGGAATCCAACACACATCGTATCCGGACAATCGATATTTCCGGACCAACATGTCTTGGAGTGTTAAATTTAAGGCATGCCCCAAATGCAACACACCGGTAACATTTGGAGGCGGAATAACAACAGAAATGGGGTTGCCCTTTCCTGTCGGTTTAAAACAGGAAGCATTTTCCCAATCCTCATAAACAGAGGATTCAATCTTATTTGGTTCGTAGGCTTTTTCCATAGGTATGTTTAGTCGTTATGCCGTAACGTTTTGTTTCCATGCTTTAGCATCTTCTAAAAATGCTGCTATACCTTTGTCCGTCAACGGATGTTTTAACAATTGTTTCAAAATTGCAGGAGGAACAGTACTTACATCAGCTCCAATTAATGCTGCTTCAGAAATATGTTGTGGGCTACGAATGCTTGCAACTAAAATTTTAGTCGACATGCTGTAATTATCAAAAATATCTCTAATATCACTAATAACTTCCATTCCAACATGACCAATATCATCTAATCGTCCAACGAATGGACTAACGTATGTTGCCCCAGCTTTTGCAGCAATCATCGCTTGAAGTGGAGAAAAAATTAACGTTACGTTTGTTTTAATTCCACGCTTTGATAATTCTTTTACTGCTTTCATTCCTTCCGCATTCATTACAACTTTAATTACAATATTTTTTCCCCATTTAGAAAAAACGTCTGCTTCTTTAATAATGCCTTCAGCATCTTCACTTAACGTTTCTACAGAAATTGGACCATCAATAAAACTACTAATTTCTCGTATTGTTTCTTCATGATCACGACCTGCTTTTTTGATTAAGGTTGGATTAGTCGTTACCCCATCCACAAGACCCATTTCATTCACTTCTTTTATCAATTCAACTTCAGCCGAGTCTACGAAAAATTCCATAATTTCCTCCAAATATACTTCCTAAATAAGACCCGCCCGATTTAAGGACGCCCTTTTGAGCTAATAGTTTAAAAGTTAATGAATGTTTTTACTAGTGGTAGAACAAGATAATTTTAAACGCGCAAACTGACAGATATGGTGGCCCATTTGCAGAATGTTTTACCAATCCAATCTCACCCTATTCACATAGGGCGATCGATAGTAACGAAATGACTCCAAATAAACGGTTAACCGAGCATTGTCAGAAATTAATGTCGGGGGAAGCAACCATGTTAACGATTGTGCATTATTTTGGGTAACTGATGTTAAAACGACCGCATTATCAGTTATTGTCCCATCGGCACTCAAATACTTTAAAATACCGCTGGTCTCTACCGACACTTTTATTTCCGAGTATCTCCCTTCTGTAAAAGGAACGTATCCATCTTCACCAAATAAATCTATCGTTAACGTATTATACGCAGTTTGTGATGCACTTGCATAAATCGGAGACGTAAATCGTCCTGAATTTACATAAAACTCGAAAGCACCGGCCTCTTTTGTACCGTCAATATCAATAGCATTCGAATTTGGAGACGGCAAATAATTTGAATCACCAACGTCTCTAAAAAATGGATCGAGAAAAACAGTATTAGACTTTGTAATTGATCCAAAAAGATCCGTCCCATTTGAAAAAAACAAATTATAATTAGCGTCCATTGTTCCTCCAGAATTTGAAAACCCTGTCGATGCCCCAAAAATAATATTATAATCGGCTTTTACCGATGACCCTCCTGTGGATTTAATACCTGTTGTACTATTATAAAAGGTAATATTTTTAGCAACCACAGTCGTCGACCCATCAATATCTAATCCATCTGACGCATCTGTGATTAATAAATTTTTAAACGAGATATTCTCTACATTATTTGCACGAATTCCGTCACTCCCATTGCCATCAATATGAAAATTTTCAAAGACGGTTGTGTTCTCTGCATTGAACGCATTTGTTCCAGTAACCTTAATCGTCACATCTTCGATTCCAGTACCGTATACCGATTGCTCTTCTTTTAAAGAAACGGGTGAAGATAGCGTATAATTCCCACTCGTTATGATAATGGAATCGCCTGGATACCCTGAATCAACGATATCTTGAAACGTATCATCAGTTGTTACATCTATCGAATTTGAGCCCCCCATTCTTCCTGCCCTTGGGCCTCCATATCCGCCAATATCTGCACGAACACCGCCTTTACTTGGCGCATCAAGTACATATCTGTCATTTTGAGTAACTGCTGGATTTCCAAGGTCAATCGTATCCGGGGCTGTGTCTTTAAGTTCGTAATTTATAATATCTTTAAAATAAGGATCATTTGTTCCCCATACATATGTATCATTATTTTTTTCTATATTCCCAAGCAAATGAGATGTGCTCGTATTACTTCCAGCCGCATTATCCACAAATAAATTATATAGAATATCAACTGCTATAAGGGGCGAAAAATGGGTCCCTACTCCATTATCAAAAATAATGTTGTTATAAATTAATAAATTACTATTGATACCAGAAATTCCCATATTATCAGCTCTACGAATTAGGTTATTCCTCATTTCGACAGACGAAAAATTGCCACTTGTTCCTGTAATACTGACACAGGAATAGCCTCCATCAACCAAATTATTCGAAAATAAAATATTGTCAGACAAATTGATTTCTACCGCTGGTTCTAGATTTTGATTGTTTGAGTAAAATTTATTTCGGATAATCGGTAACGCCTGTGTCTGAGATTGGATAACCATACACTGATTATTTCCAGTGACTGCATTCCCAACAAACATTCCTGTAATAGTTTCTAAATAAACGCCTATCTCAGCGTTCAAAATATCACAATTAAGAATCGTCACGAACGCATTCTGAGCATAAATTCCATAGGGTAAGGAGGCCCCTTCGAACGAAATTCCGTCTATATGAGAATTATTAACCATCAATAATTTTTGATTTGAAAGTCCAAATGGAGATGAAACCACTGTTCGATTTTTTTCAAGGTCTCGCGCCCAACTGTACTTATTATAGCCGCCTATCAACCGCACTCCGGACTTTAAAATCAGCGATTCTTCATATCCTTCATCTCTTGCTGCAACTAGTACCTCATTTCCCGAAACTGCCGCATCAATTGCTTCTTGAATTGTAGAAAAATAGGATCCTGAGTTTCTTATGGTTACGGTTTGAGTAGGTACAGTCAAAAAGGCTCCATCCGCATCTGACCCTTGATCAGAAACTAGGGTTATATTTAGTGTTGAAAACGAGCTGTGTGATAAAAATTCCCGAAAAGGAAACGTATCATTTCCATTATAGGTTGATCCATATTCAATAAACCCGGCTGCTTCAAGCGGGGTTTTTTCTAACTCAATTAACCGATGCGTTTTATAATAATTTTCCCCATCTTTTCTAACAATTGTTAATTTAATAGAAGAAATAGTATCTAACGTAAGAGGTAATACAACATTATTGGCCGAAGCAAGCCTAAAATAAGAGGCGTCCTCTGTATAGGTTGTTATATTAAATGTAACAACCTTATCCAACAAAACTTCTGTCGCTTTAATATCTACACCGTCCAAATACTGGCCAATAATAACTGTATTGTCGTAAACATTATCTCCAAACAATGTTTGGTTATCTACCGTATTTAAAAACACACGTTTTTTAACTCCATCGATAGTGGTGAAATGAATATACCCGTCCGTCACAGAATTCAAGGCAACATCATCGATGGTATCCGCTTCCCTTAATCGCTTTTCTAACACGACAAAGGTTTGGTTTCCCTCTTCTGATTGCCTCAATACACTCATTCCCTGAGTCCACGTACGTGTCGTTACCTGTAAAATCTGATACAACCCCATCCCTACAATCGCCATAATTCCAATGACAATCATCATTTCTAATAGTGAAAAAGCCGAATTAGACGTTTTCATATATTTGATTTTTCTGATATAACCACTGAAAAAGGAACGTTTGGCTCGCCTGGATCAACCACATTGTTTTCGTCTGTGTCATACCACACAACGACCTGAACCACCGCAGATTCCACTCTGGACGTCTCCCAAAAGGTCATAGACACTCGATAAAGATCTGAAATAGTCGCCTCTGTATCCACGAGTGTGTCGGCAAAATACAACCGGTTAATTCTCGTTTCACCCGTGAGATCAAATTGATCCCCTTCACTATATTCGTCGATAACTTGTCCATAGTTTAATTTTGAAATCTGAGAAAAATTCGACCATCGAATAATATAATTTCCTACATACTTTGCTAATGTTCCTAGCTCTGCATATCGCTTTACTTTATTTGTATCTATCAATAATCTGGGAAAAAAACTGAGCAAAGATGTTCCTAAAACACCTAATATCGTTATCGCTATTAAAACCTCGATATAAAGGCTCCCTCTATTCGACTTGAATGATCTGGAATCTCCCCCTAGCGATTTAAAAATCTCGAAACACCTGTACAGCACCTGAATGCTCGAAAATAACAACGTCTCCAGTCACTTGATCTGAATCTGAAAAACGAATAACACAGTCTTGCGGAGGAAAATCTTCTCCTGAACGATCTTTTATACGGATAGATGAGGTGGGATTAAAAATTACTTGTCCAATTTGACTGTTTAACGTGACCGAAATTACAGGGTCTAC
>JABIQV010000011.1 GCA_018699495.1 bacterium
TCTTAGCTCGGCTCGGTCTGAACTTTATAAAATGGGACTAGATGTTAAACTTTATCAAGAAACGGATCCTGATCATGCAGCGCTTCTCGGGTCTTGTTCTTACTTGGATTTGATTTATCAAGCGATGTAGATAGCCCAAAATCAAAATGGGCATTTCAATTTGGACTAACTATTTAACATTCATAACAACGTAATTTATTTTTTAGACGACAACATAGGATATCCATTCAACATTAACGTAAAAAATCGGTACACTACTACATTATGCTAGCAACAGTCCTTGTTTTTAGAGGTGTACCTCAAACATATACGTATACAATTCCTCCTGAATTAGAATCTATTCAAATTGGAACACATGTCACTATTCCTTTTGGAAGAAGCGCTGTTTCCGGTTTAATTGTAGATATTCAACAAAAGGATGTCGTGTCCGGTACAGAATCAACTATCAAGCTAAAACCCATAACTGAAATTGACGAAAAAAAACCGGTTATTCCTGCTGACTTAATTTCTTGTATTTTTTGGATGTCAGACTATCATCATGTCACCTTACACAAAGCATACCAAGCCGTTATAGGTGTTCGGAAATATCGAGATATCAAATTAGAAATGGCCAAAACGATAGAAAAAGAAAGAAAAGCAAACGTAAAAAAACTCAAAGCAGCCAACGCCGCATTGAAGGCTAATGGAGAGGATCTCAAACTCGAACAACAATTAGATACCAATACCACTATCAATTCTCAATCGTCTCTAGAAGAGTTGTCTGAAGCGACCAGAATTTGGCCAACACTCACCCCTCCACAAAAAAATATAATCGACGACTGTCTAACAGTTAAGACATATACCGAACGTTTAATTCATGGAATAACAGGAAGTGGAAAAACGGAAGTTTACCTAAATCTTGCAAAACATGCGTTAGATAATAAAAAGTCCGTTATAATTCTTGTTCCAGAAATTGCGCTAACTCCTCAATTATCTAAAAACTTCATCGAACGATTTGGAGACAAAGTTCATCTTTTACATTCGGGACTAACCCCAAAACAAAAAGATATGACATGGAACACGATGAACGAAGATGAAACAAGCTTAGTTTTAGGACCACGATCTGCAATATTTTCTCCCGTTAAAAATTTAGGATTAATTGTAATTGATGAAGAGCACGATGGTGCTTACAACCAAGAGTCATCACCAAGATATAGAGTAATAGACGTCGCACGATATCGCGCAAAAAAAACGAACGCGTTATTGATAAAAGGCTCTGCAACACCAAAACTAGAATCCTATTTTAAAGGCGTTGATTCGACCCATTTCGAAATTCTCGAACGGGTTCACAAAACACCACTGCCTACCATGCACCTTGTAGATATAAAGAAACAAGAGATGCAAAATAGACTGTTTTCGTTACCACTACTCGATGCTATTAAAACCACATTAGAAAAAGGTCAAAAAATCATGATTTTGGTTAACCGCAGGGGATTTGCTCCTTACATAGACTGCCAAAAGTGTGGCCAAGTTCACTGCTGTCCAAATTGTAATCTGAGTTACACCTATCACAAAGATAAATCGTTTCGCTGTCATAGATGTTTCAAAAAAACACCCATTACCCACCAATGTTCCGCCTGCAAAAAAAATACGCTTAAATTTTCAGGAACAGGTATTCAAAAAATAGAGTATGATTGTCGTCGTCTCTTTCCTAATGCCAATATTTTACGATTAGATAAAGATACAGGTAGCACGGGCAAAAAAATTGAATCTATCCTCGATGAATTCCGAACAAAAGGAGATATCCTTATAGGGACACAAATGATTGCCAAAGGTCATCATATTGAAAATGTAAATTTGGTTGGAATTTTGGCTATCGACAATCAATTAAATATTCCAGATTTTAGGTCCACAGAACGAACCTTCCAACTGATGCTACAGGTAGCGGGTCGTGCAGGTCGTGATAAAGAACAAGGAAATGTAATTATTCAAACGTCTCAGCCCGACCATTATGTATTTGATATGGCAAAAACCCATGACTTTAAATCATTCTATAAAAAGGAAGTTAATTATCGAAAGTTATTAAACTATCCGCCATATTCTAAACTTATAAATATTTTGGTATCTTGCGTATCTCAACAAACGTTGACGACTTACATCAACGATATATCGCCGTTTGTTAAAAAAATTAATGAAAAATTTGGGGCTCAGGTTTTGGGTCCGTCTCCTGCACCTGTTGAACTCATTAATAAACACATCCGATGGCACTTTTTAATTAAGTGTCCACCGGATAAATTTGATGAGATTCACGCTTATTTGAGAGATCTTCCACGTATTCAATATGTTCGAACGATTGTGGATTTTAATCCGGCTAGTATTTTATAAAAATCTTAGTCGATCACCTTAACTGTTTTCCACCTAGTCTTTTTTGGTAAAGATAGGCTCGCAATATTTCCAAACCACACTAAAAATAGCGCCCTGTAATCCATTTCCTAAAAGTTTTGGCTTCAACCCTCTAACTAAAAAACTCGCTCCATCTTTTTCTAAAACCTCTTTTAATGCCATTGAATAACTAATAGGTGACGCATGTGTTTGCTTGTAAACTTTTAAAACTCGAATCCCGTTCGTAACAGTGTCAGATACAGCTGAAGCCGAGAAACCTATGCCTGCTCTTCTTGAAAGTTTATACATAAAATTGCTGTCATCCTTTGGAATGGATGCATCGAGTTGGTCATGAACAAAGAACCATGGAAAATTACCGGCAGCATGTGCACCGCATGTCGCAACCGTTCCGTTGTAAACAACCCTAATGCCATTTTTTCTAATATTTTCTACAGCTGGTTTAAATCCATTATTTACTTGCGCGTATGTTTTAAAATAGTCTATCGGCATTAAAAATGCCCGCATCGATGCGGCCACTAAAGAACCAGCTGCCGTTTTTACACCAGTTGGCAAATTTTTGCTTGACTCATTTGAATTAAAAAGTTCGTGCATCCCAGTATTTGCTGCCGTATCTCCAAATTTTGACATTGGCCCCTGAATTAGAGCAAATGGAAGGCCTCTATAAAATCTAGAAATTCCTCCTTCAGCATAAAGTTTTTTAGCATCTACCATTAACCCATTATTCCCGTGCTTCTGTTGATAATTCATCAATGTTCGAAGCCACATAAGTGTTGATACTTGAACGACTCCAGCCGCAGCGCCAGCAGCTCCACTTCCGAAGGCCCTATAAGCAGCTACTTTTAATTTATCAGAATACGAAGTCTCTGGTTTTTTTGGAGATGAAGGATTAGAGCTTCCTGAAGAAACAGGTAGCACAGAAACTAGCACTGGGTCACTCGTTTTGATTTCTTCGTTACCTGCACCCCGAAAGTGACCCGTACGATTGGAATGTTCAGGTTCATTTGTTTTGCGTTTATTGGGTACTAAAAGATGATTTTTTCTCCATTCCTCTGCTCTCCAAAAATCATCTTCACCGTGATAACTATCCCCTTGTTTGTTTGACCCTAAATTCAAATTTTCTTTAGTTCCAATTCGACTATCTGGATTCCACTCCCCTTTTGTAGAGGCCAGACAACCGTTCACTGGTCGACCTATTTTTATATTTTTATCTTCATCTCCAAATGTATTCCTAGTCCTGTCCATACAAAAATTTATTATTTTGCCTACTGCATCCATATGTCATTTGCCTCTTTTATATTGAATTCCCCCCAAAAAGAAGGGTTAATAAATAATCATCGCTTTTGTTTTTCGAACAATTACGTCTCCATTCGATTCCCCTCTCAAAAAGACAAGGTATGCGCCTATAGGAAGCCTGCTCCCATTGGTATGTCGTCCGTCCCATTCCACCTGATGATAGCCAGAAAAATGATACGATGAATAATCGAATACTTTTTCATAAGAAATCGAATAGATATTAATCAAGATATCCGCACTTTGATTTAATTGAAAGGAGATATTTGTCACCTCATTCTCTGGGTTAAACGGATTCGGAGAATTCATAATTGGTTCAGATTCGTCATTAGGTCCAAAAATGTTAAAACCAGATGAAGCTTCTGTTTTTAAGACTACTTCAGATGACGAACTTAGTCCGTTAATATCCGAAGCCGATATTAAAAAGGTAAATGACGAGCTAGACGAAAAATCAACCGTCGATAAATCAACACTAAAAACAGAATCTTCATAGGTCACCTCATCATCAGAAACATCAAAACTTTCTGAAAATCCGTCAGCTGAAATCGTTAAAGAAATACTGGAGGTAGTGAGCGATGAATTATCTGTTATTGTCGCTTTAAACATCCCCTCTTTGGAAAAATAATCATTGTTGCTATACGTATATGAAATGGAAGGTGCCGAAATATCCGTCACTATTGCAAATAAAGCGTTTGAAGCGCCTCCTTCAGGGTATTCAAAATCGTTACTACTATTTAAATCATTGACCTCAAAATAATAATTAAAGGTACCTGGACTTGATACAGAATCTAACGTTGTAAAAAACTGATCACCAGAGCGACTCATTCCTTTTGTCGTCCAACTAGACGTATCTGAATTAGGTTCGAATTGATAAACAATATTTACTGTAGGAACCACAGTAGAAAATAAGTCATCCGTTACATTTAACGATACGACAAACGAACCAGCCATATCGACAATTAGTGACTGATCATAGGTGGCCGTCGCTTTTATAGAATCCAAACTTAACAATGCTGATTCTGGTTGCACTAAGCCATATCCATAGTCGTTATCTCGTCCACTATCACCTAAATCCAAGGCGGTAGATGTCAATGCATCTGTCACTTGTTTTGTCGTTAACTGGGGGTAAATTGATTTCATAAGTCCAACAACGCCTGCCACTTGGGGACTAGCCATCGATGTGCCACTATCATAAGCATAACTGCTTTTAAATAATGTGCTGTAATAGGTTGAATAAACACGTGTTCCCGCTGCCATAATATCCAGAGACGCGCCAAAATTACTGTAAAATGCATAACTGACAGACTTATCTGGTTCTTCTGTTAGGGCGCCAACCGTAATCACATTTGGGTAACTCGCAGGAATAAGATTAGTTTCATCAATATCCATTCTCGGATCGGCATTACCCGCTGCAGCGACAACAGACACTCCTGCTGAAATCGCGTCCTCAATTGATTTCTTCAAAACAAGCTCAGATAATTCTGACGAACCCCCAACACTTAAATTAATTACCGTCGCACCGTTAGCAACAGCATAGTCTACAGAATCAGAAATTGACGCTGATGTAAAAAGCCCATCTGAATCTCCTGCCCTAAGAGCCATTACCTTACACGAATATCCGATGCTCGCAATTCCTACGGCATTATTTGCCACTGCCGATGCAGCCCCAGCCACATGCGTTCCGTGGCCATTTTGATCGGATGGATTATTCGATTGAATCAAGGAAATAAAGTCCCACCCATATACGTCATCTACAAATCCATTACTATCATCGTCAATACCATTATCGGAAATTTCATTTTCGTTAATCCAAATATTATCAACCAAATCGGGGTGTTCTAAATCAACGCCCGTATCCACTATTGCGATAACCATTGATGGACTACCTGTTGTTAAACGCCAGGCCTCTTCTGCACCCATAATTGTTAAATTCCATAGTTTATCGATCTCTGGGTCATTCACCACATCCGAAAGAGCTGAAAACTGAAACGAATGTGGCCCAAATATTGTTTTAGAATTATCAACTCTAAAAGACGTCGCTTTATTATTAGAGGTTTTTAATTTTTTAAAAACGTTCTCTTTTATTCCCTCAGGCCAAATACCATATATGAAATTTGGCTGAACAAATTTAATCCCAGATAGGCCCTCTAATTTCGAAATAGTCTCTAAAATCGGGGTATTATCGGAAAATTTTATGACCAAGCGAGAAGGTTCCGTCGATTCTTTCTTTGAGAAACTTTTTCCCGTGCTGTTTCCTGAATCGACAGTTAACTGATCGATTCGACTCAAAAAGGTCTGACTCGACAGTCTTGACTGAATAGAAAGTTTTTTAGATGACGGTAATAATTCAAGAAGCTCTTCAAGCTCACCAATTGATTTTAATTGAACGTACCTAGACACCCTTTTTTTTGCTAATCCCACATTAGCGCTATCACCATTAATGGATTTTTTGAACCCATCCGCTTGTTGTCTTAATACAGGTATCGACTCTAAACCAATAATAAGCTCATTTGGCACATATCGAGTTACAGACGATTGTAACGGTTGACCCCACAAAAAAAAGATCCCAACTACATATAGCAGTCCAATTTTATTTTGAAACATATACACTAAGTTTACGTTGGGATACTAATGAAATACCAGAAAGATTTAAAAACTATAGTTAGCCCACCATAAAAGCTAAACAAACTAGGCTACATTTCATCCGTTTATTTAAAGATAGACCCCCCTTAAAAAACTTTCCATTTAGACGCCTCATCCTAAATCATCTACAATAATAAGCATGAACCTTCCATCAAAATTGACTATAAAATGGACATTGGCTATTGCCTCACTTCTTCTTTTCGGATTATTTATATCACCTGTATTTCTTGAACTTGAAGAATTCATAGGTAACGACAAAGAACTCGAAATATCCAATTCAACAATTCAAGGGTATAAAAACGGTAAAAAAAATTGGGAAGTTACAGCGGACTATTTATGGACTGGAACAAGTTCCTATTTATTTAGGGCCCGTGATATTCAAGAAGGAAAACTTTTTGATTATGATGGAACAATCATTTTAGACAATCTAAAAGCCAGTAACGCAAAAATAAATACCCGCTCCAAAACCATCCATGCAAACGGACAAGTCAGTGCTAGCTTTTATCCAAGAAAAAACAAAAAGATATCAAAAGGACTCATTGCAAGCCAAAACACACATTTGGTTGGCGACGATGAAAAAATAAAAATTAAAGCCGATAATTTTAAATTTTTTAGCATTAGCAACAAAACATACTTAACAGACAACGTTACCATTCAAAAGGAAAAGACCTTGATTTTCCCGAAGGAAGGCGTGTGGGTAGACACTAAAGAAAATATCGCATTTATAGAAAACGGAGTAACCATCGATCACAACGGATTTATCGTTTCCGCAGATGCGATGACCATCTACATCGACGACAATTACTCTGTCATAAAAAACAATATTCGCGGCCACAGACCCGCCACTCAATCAATCGACGAAAACTTAGATGATAGAGAAAATCATCTCAAGAAAAATGATACGTATCTTTCCTGTGACCAAATGAAATATAGTCAAAAGGATGATACTAAAATTGTCGAACTTTTTGGTAATGTAAACATATTCCAAAACGATAAATCCATCACAGGTAAAAAAGCTTTTTATAATGAAGATACCGGTGAATTCCGTGTCGAAAATAATGTTGAATTTAAATCTACAAATCTCAAATGGCTTCTTACCTCATCTAAAAAAGCAGCCGTTAAAGGTGACAAAACAAAAGAGTCTATCGAAAGTGAAACGAGAATCACCTGTAAAAAATTAACTTTCAATTCTCAAACAAAAGAACTCATCCTTTTTGGAGACGTTACCATTGTTCAACCCGATAAAACAATTAGGTGCGATCACCTCAAAATGGACGACGCGATAGGCTGGATTTTTCTTTCCGGAAATATCTCTATTGAAAAGGATGCCAAAGATACCTTAAACTGTGACTTCGTTAGCGTCGATATCGAAAACGAAGTCTTCTTCGCGAGTCGAAACGTGAGCACAGAATTTTTTATAGACAAGGACTGACAAATAATCATGACTAATCAACGAAATCATTTTTCTAATATGCACTTTTTTTGCGGATCCTCTCATCCTGAACTAGGTAAAAACATTTCTAAAAGTTTAGGAATTGATCCTGGGAAAATATTTTTATCTAAATTTAGTTGTGGTGAAAATTACGCTAGAATTGAAGAATCTATCCGTGGGTATGAAGTCTATTTATTGCAATCATCAGGACTTAATGTAAATGATGACTATATGGAACTATTTTTAATGATGGACGCAATGAAACGAGCGTCTGCAAAAGCTATTCACGTAATCGTTCCTCATTTTGGTTATGCTAGACAAGATAAAAAATCGGCGCCTCGAGAACCAATTTCTAGCCGTATGATAGCTGATTTATTAGACGCTGTTGGTCTTGATAGACTAATGACTGTTGATTTACATGCTGACCAAATTCAAGGGTTCTTTTCTCAACCTGTCGACCATTTAACTGCACTTGGTTTATTTGTCGACTATTTCAAAAAGAAAAACCTTCAAAATTTAGTCGTTGTTGCTCCAGACGCTGGTCGGGCTAAATACGCAAAAAAATTAGGCGACAGATTAGGCGCTGAGTTAGCTATTCTTCACAAAACACGACCCAGTCATAATGTAGCCGAAATCGTTAATATTGTAGGTAATGTCAAAGGCAAAACCATTCTTTTAGTAGATGATATGGTAGATACGGGAGGATCTGTTACTTCTGGATTAGCAACACTTAGAAAACATGGATGTAAAGACGAAATCTATTTGGCTACGACCCACGCTGTTTTTTCTGGCCCTGCTGTTGAACGTATGTCTAGTGCTGGATTTAAAGAAGTTGTTGTAACGGACACTATTAACATTCCTCCTGAAAAACGTTTTCCTGGCCTTAAGGTTTTATCTGTTGCGCCTATGATTGGGGAAGCAATTAAACGTAATTATGAAAAAAGGTCTATTTCAACGTTATATACCTAGGCCTGAGTGACCTAAATATGGAACACACTAAAAAATCGAACATCGATATCATTGACCTAAAGTCAAAAATTAGAGATATTCCTGATTTTCCAAAAAAGGGCATTATTTTTAAGGATATTACTACCCTCCTTAACGATCCTTCTGCTCTAGCCTACTCATTAGATGCATTAACAGTTCCTTATCAAAATGAATTGATTCATCATGTTGCGAGTATAGAAAGTCGAGGATTTATTTTTGCTGTTCCTATGGCAGATCGTTTAAACGCTGGCTTTGTTCCTATTCGAAAACCTGGAAAACTTCCTTACAAAACAATCGAAGTAAGCTATGACCTAGAATATGGCACCGATAAAATTGCTATTCATATGGATGCTATTAATCCAGGAGATTCCATTATTTTAGTGGATGACTTGTTAGCTACGGGTGGCACGATGAAAGCAGCAATTGAACTGATTGAGAAACTTGAAGGAACGATTGTAGGGATATCTGTTCTTATTGAGTTATCTTTTTTAAAGGGACGAGACGTATTGGGTGATTATCCTATTCATTCTGTTTTGAAATATTAATTTTTTCTCCCCTAACACTTATCTTTTTCAAAGGAACTAAAAAAATCAGAAATTTCTCCTGTAAATACGAAATCCGCTATTGAATCCAATGGTGTTGGTTCTCGATTTACAATAATTGACGTCGCGCCTTGATTCTTTGCCATTAAGGGAAATGATGCCGCTGGCTGAACCTGAAGTGATGATCCAATCGTAATAAACACAGTCGAATCCTCAATTAATTTATGAGCTCTTCTCAAGTCTTCAGGCTTGAGTGATTGGCCAAACGAAATCGTAGCTGGTTTTAGAAACCCCTCACAGTCCGGGCATACCGGTGGATGTTCCAAATCGTCCGACTCAAAAATATCGGAAGCCAAAACCCGAAAATCACACGACAGACACATCACGTCCCTATCTGTACCATGAATTTCTACTACATCCTTTTTATCTATACCCGCCATATAATGAAACCCATCAATATTTTGGGTTATGACTCCAGACACATGGCCATCTTTATACCAGTCGTTTATTTTTAAATGATGAGAATTTGGTTTTGCTTTTTTATAAATTTCATAGGACTCTTTCTTCATCTTCCAATACCTACGTCTCGCCTGTATATCTGACATGAATTGATCAAAATAAACGGGCTCATACTTTTGCCATATGCCGCCGGGACTTCTATAATCTGGGACCCCAGAATCTGTACTAATTCCCGCTCCAGTAAATATTACGACTTGATGTGAATTTTCTATAAGAGATTTTATCTCTTTAAGTTGAAGCATGAAAAAAGTATATCAATTTTGATTGAGTTAATGAAATACAGGCTCCACAGCCTCCGCAATCCGACCCAAAACCGTACAGATTTTTTTATAAGAATCCACACGAACAAGTTCGGATCTAAACTGCTTTGCTCCAGGAAAACCCCTAGCATAACTAACTAAATGCTTCCGAATTTCCTTCGTCCCAACATATTCACCCTTTAAATCAATCAACCATTGTGAGTGCTTTTGAATGATTGGAATCTTTTCAGCAAAACTTATCTCTCTACTCTTTTCCAAAAATACCCACGGATTTCCAAACGTTGCCTGCCCTATCAAAAACCCATCCAAATTCCCTAGTTTTTTCAATCCATCTTCAACGTTTAAAATTCCCCCATTTCCTAATACAGGAATCGATATATTCTCCTTCATCTCGTATACCGGCTCCCATTGTGCAGGAACATTGTAAGGTTCTACATAGGTCCGTCCATGAATACAAATCATATCAGCACCTGCATTTTCTGCTCCTTTACCAAATGCAGTAAGGTCCGAAGCGTCTGCCCATCCTAACCGAGTTTTAACCGAAACAGGTAAGTCGGTTGCATTTGCTAACGTTTCGATCAATTTAAATGCTAAATCAGGCGTTTTTCTTAAGGCAACGCCATGTTCGGACTTCACAACTTTCTTTGCAGGACATCCCATATTAATATCAATGCCATCAAAGCCCATATCTTCGCAAACCTTAGCTGCTGCGATAAATGTATCCATATTTTTACCGAATATTTGAGCAATTATTGGACGCTCATCACCGTGAAAATAAAGCTTCTTCATCAGCTGCTTTGCATTATGATAAATACCATCAGCAGACGTAAATTCTGTAACAGTAATAATATCGGGGTTCACGAGTTTACAGATACGACGAAACGGACTATCCGAGTAGCCATCCATTGGTGCTAACCCTATAATCGGTTTCTTTATATTTTTCCAAAAATCTTTTTTCACAGAGTGAGTTTATTCTGGATGACGGTTTATCTCAAGGATGATAAAATATTTATTCTTAAAAATCCTCTCATCATAAGTTTACGACTAGGAGTAATTCGAATGGCAGATAAAAAAGATAAACGTGACTACGGACCAGACGAACCCGTCATTGTTTCAAAACAATGTAAAGTAATGAACTTATACCCAGATACATATCACTATTGTGCCTGTGGTCGAACCGACGACGAGCCATTTTGTGATGGGTCTCATTCAGAAACATCATTAAAACCAAAACGATTCAAAATATCTGAGCCAACTGCAGTTACAATTTGTCTATGCAGACACTCCAAAACATTACCTTATTGTGACGGGACACATACACGAATTTAACATTAGGTTTTCGTAATCAATTTTTATCAGATCTCTAGTATTATTGATGTGTTTCACTCATCTGAATATTTAAAGGCTTATTTTCATTTCGTCTTTAAACCTAACTACTTACTATTTAATCATTAGTGTCCTATAAATTTATTGTAATTCCTGCGAAAGCAAGAACCTTTTTTAAATAATATCGTTATATAATCCATTTCATTTTTGGTTCGTTTTTTTATTTAACTATAATTTCTAATCTCGTTTCCAATTTTCTCCATCAACCAAAAATTCTTTATATTGCTATCCTCTTGAAATCAATTGACTTGAGTTTACTGGATTCCTGGGTTTGCAGGAATCACGCTCACGGTATTTAATATAGCCCCTCCAAATTGAAATCCCCGTTTTCAGATTTACTTGCCGTTATATTACGATACACAAAATATAGACATGGAAGTGGACAGTCCAATTTGGGCTAGCTATTGATGCAATTCGAAGGTCCCGTTAAACTATATTTCTATGAAACAAACAAATGAAAATCTCGCCATAAATACTATTAGATTCTTAGCAATTGAAGCCGTCGAAAAAGCAAATTCAGGACATCCAGGAATGCCACTAGGCGCCGCCCCAATGGCGTTTGCTCTTTGGCAAAATTTTATTCAACAAAATCCAACAAACCCACAGTGGTTTAACCGAGACAGATTCGTATTATCTGCCGGACACGCAAGTGCACTATTATATTCACTCTTACATTGTTACGGATTCGACTTATCGATTGATGACTTAAAAAACTTTCGCCAATGGGGAAGTAAAACACCAGGGCATCCAGAAGTTGGCCATACACCTGGCGTAGAAGCAACAACTGGTCCTTTAGGTCAAGGAATCGGAATGGCCGTTGGTATGGCAATGGCTGAAGAATTTTTGGCAGAACAATTCAATAAACCTGATTTTAATATTATTGAGCATTATACCTATGCAATTGTTTCCGACGGAGATTTAATGGAAGGAATTTCTTCTGAATCTGCATCACTAGCTGGTCATTTAAATTTAAAAAAACTTATCTGTTTGTATGATGACAATGAAATATCTATTGAAGGTCCTACATCCATCGCATTTACAGAAGATACTAAAAAGCGATTTGAATCTTTTGGATGGGATGTCGTTGAACTTCCTGATGGTAATGACGTTAGCGCGATTGTTGACGCGGTAAATAATGCAAAATTAACGGATAAACCATCGTTAATAAAAATAAGAACAGAAATTGGGCATGGTAGTCCGAAAGCAAATAGTGAGTCGTCTCATGGTTCTCCTCTTGGAAAAGAAGCGATGCAACAAACACGTAATCACTACAACTGGGATTATCCTGAGTTTACGGTTCCTGAAGAAACTAAAGACGTTTTTGGTCAAGTTGCCGAAAATGGAAAAAAATCAGAATCTACCTGGAATACCTTATTTTCAAATTACAAAAAGAAGTATCCAGAACTTGGTTTAGCCTTAAAAAAAGCAATAGCTAAAGACTTTGACCCTGAAAACATTGAGTTACCGACCTATGATGTCTCAAAAATTGCGACTAGGGCAGCTTCAGGAAAAGTGTTAAATACAATTGAGCCTCATTTTCCTACGTTAGTCGGAGGATCTGCAGATTTAGCCCCCTCAAATAATACATTTTTAAATAATGCCGGTATATTCAAGCAAGATAAAGCCGGAAAAAATGTAAGATTTGGTGTACGTGAACATGCGATGGGAGCTGCCTTAAATGGAATGGCTCTTCATGGTGGAATTCTTCCGTATGGTGGCACGTTTTTGATATTTTCTGATTATATGAGAGCGTCCATTCGACTTTCTGCACTTATGAATACAAATGTCGTTTATATCTTTACACATGATAGCGTTGGACTAGGTGAAGATGGACCTACTCATCAACCTATTGAACAATTAATGTCACTTCGTTTAATTCCTGGATTATCTGTTATAAGGCCAGCGGATGCTATAGAAACGAACGAGGCATGGCGATATGCATTATCCGGACAAGGTCCTGTCGCTATTCTTCTTACTCGTCAGGGATTACCTGTCATGAACGATAAAAAAGCACTTATTGAAGATTTATTTGTTAAAGGAGCGTACCCTCTTTATACAACTCCCCATGCTTCCGAACATCCATTACAGTTAATTGCAAGTGGGTCTGAAGTGTCTCTTTGTATGGAAGCTGCTAAAGAATTAGAATCTAAAGGAATACCAGTTCAAGTTATATCTGTTCCGTGTTGGGAATTGTTAAAACGACAATCGAAACGATACCGGTCAGAACTTTTTCCAAGCGCGACACATAAAATTGTAGTCGAAGCAGGAATAACAACCGGTTGGGGTGATATTGTTGGTCCTTGTGAGCAAATAGGTATTAACTCTTTTGGTGCATCCGCGCCTGGTCCTTTAGTTATGGAAAACTATGGATTCAGCGTCAAAAACATTATCGAGACTGCCGAAACTATTCTTTCAAAAGAGTTAGAACCTGTTGCATAACACGTCGATAACTACTATTTCGGTACACTTAGATAACCGGAGTTACCCTATAGATGTAGGCACTGGACTTATCAATAACTTACCTACCTACCTTAATGATCATAAGGTAGGTAAAAAGGTTTTTTTAATTACCGACCAAACTATTGCCCCTTTATATGGGCATCACTTGGAGTCTATTCTTTCCGCCCAATCATATGTCGTAACCTTAATTATAATACCCTCTGGTGAAGCTCAAAAGTCGTTTAAAAATGCTGGTGATTTATTGGACCGCATTCTAGAACTCAGACCGGAGAGAAACGATTCCGTTGTAGCTCTTGGCGGCGGTGTTATTGGTGACTTGGCTGGATTCATCGCATCTTTATGTCTTCGTGGCATAAATTTATTTCAACTACCAACATCGTTACTGGGCCAAGTTGACGCATGTATCGGCGGAAAAACGGCGGTCAATCATTCGACAGGCAAAAACCTTATCGGATGCTTTTATCAACCAAAACTTACCCTTATCGATTTAAATTGTTTAAATACGTTACCTATTCATGAACTAAAATGTGGAATGGCAGAAATTGTTAAATACGGAGTTATTAAAAATACGTCTTTATTTAATTATATTGAACAAAATATAGATAAAATTTCTGAATTTGATCCAAAAAAATACCCTGTCATCTGGAGACATTTAATTGTTTCGTCTGCCATGGATAAAGCAGAAGTGGTATCAAATGACGAACGTGAAGCCGGCCTACGTGAAACATTAAACTTTGGACATACGATTGGTCATGCCATCGAATCAGCTTATACGTATGGTACCTTTTCTCACGGAGAGGCCGTAGCTTTAGGTATGATTGCATCCTGTAAAATTAGCGTAACTCTAAACATCATGACTCCACAGGTTTCCGACAGAATTAAAACCCTTTTGACCAAACTAGGATTTGGAACCACTATCCCCGCTCTGCCCCTCGACCAGTTCCTTACGCCTATGTCCTCCGATAAAAAAGTTAAAAATGGAAAAATTCGATTTATATTGGCCTCAGAAATTGGAAAAACAGAAACAAGAAATGACGTACCGGAAGAACTTGTTAAATCAGCGATTCAATCTCTTTTTAAATAGCCCGTCACTCATTGTAACGACTACCTAACGTCATCGTCCCCTTTTTATTCGTTTAACCTTTATGAAAATAGCCTAATAAAAAAGAAAATCATGTGTAAAAGTCGGTAAAAAAAGGTATTATTAAGTTATGAAAATTCTAATCATCCACGGCCCAAACCTTAATAGACTAGGAAAACGTGACCCGGACCAATATGGTCACGACACGCTTGAACAAGTTAACGAAAAAATTAATACCTATGCAAAAGAAAATCAAATTGAAGCAACGTGTATGCAATCAAATAGCGAAGAAACAATCATAGACACTATCCACTCTGCAGAAACATATGATGGATTAATCATTAATCCTGCTGCATTTACACATACCAGTATCGCATTAAGAGACGCTCTAGCCTCCATATCCATTCCAAAGATAGAGGTCCATATTTCAAATATTCACAAACGAGAAGCCTTTAGACACGTTTCTTACACCGTAGCCGAATGTACTGGGCAAATATCTGGATTGGGTACTTACGGATACGTTTTAGCCTTAAATTATTTAAAGCACTCAGGTGAATCGCGCATTTAAACACGAGTTCGATCTATATTTAGACAGAATTGAAAACCGATCCGCTTACAACAAAAAACTTGGCTGGCTGTTAACGTCTCTTTCCCCAACCTATTTCCCAGATTACCTAACATTTTGTTCATTTGGAGTCTCTTCTACCCAAAAGTATTTAAATAAGACAATTGCGTCCGTGTCTCCCTTTATGTGGAAACACGTTGCTTGGCCAAAAATTTTAACTAACATGACTAAACGTTTTTTAATACCGTATGCCTCCTATATGAAAAAACAGTCTCTTCATGTAAAAGGAATAGATCGTCTCGAACAAACCTATCTAAGCAGCCTCAATACTATATTAGAAAAAAGTCCTTCAACGATACGCGACTCGGGTTTTACAGATTTCTTCTATTTTATCTCGAAGACTCTGTCCATCTGGGCTGAAACAAACGACCTCAGTTTAGATTGTTTTTCTTCCCAAAAAATCGAGCATCATGCCCATTGCGCCGACATTTATTATGAAATCCATAACGAAATCAAAGCGCATAAAAATCGATTTGTTATTACCTTGCTGCTCTGTGCTCGATCCAATTGGATCGACTGTGCAGAACCATCTGTGACTCCTTTTCTTAATCAATTCTCGTCTGAAATAAATGAATTCGTTGATAGCGACGACCA
>JABIQV010000143.1 GCA_018699495.1 bacterium
TAATGGTGTTAGTCTCCTAATTTTCTCATTTTGAGAAATAAATAGAGAGCCGTTATGTGCAGCCGCATTTCCATTCCACTTCGTTCCATATGCAGAATATAAACAATCTGTATAGCTACGAAATACTTCTATATTCTGCCCATTTTTATTGAATAGTAAAGGCTTGTTGTTATAGTCAACAGTTACTTTTGAAAACTTATCAAACAATACGTTTTCAGGATAAAAATCTTTACCTCCTGCCAGAACATACAACCTTCTTCTTTGGTGTGGCAAACCAAAATATTTAGCATCTAAGATCCTCCACGCTATGTTACGTTCAGGACCGTGAATAGCTCCAGCTAATGGCCACTTGGGTATATTCAACTCTTCAGTTAACCCTAACAGTGAGGATAAAAAACAACCAAATGGATTCGTCTCATCCTTCAAAACACCTTCTACATTTTCCCAAAGCATAACTGTCCTTGGAAGGCCAGATTTCAGCCTAACCTTATCATTACTTTCTATAATATCTACAAACTTTAAAGTTAAGTTACCCCTGTCGTCTTCTAAGCCCTTTTTCCAGCCAGCCAAAGAAAAAGCCTGACAAGGTGTTCCCCCACAAATAACGTCTGGAGCATCAACCTCTTTATTGGAGATGTAGCTTGGAATGTCACGCATATCACCTAAATTAGGAGTATTTGGATATTTCTCTTTTAAAATCTGCGAAGGAAAAGGGGCGACTTCAGAAAACCATTTTATTTCGTAATTTAAGTCCTGAAAAGCAACAGATGCCGCTTCAATTCCTGAGCATACACTCCCGACAGTTAGTTTTTTCAAAAGATACCCTTATAAACATTATTAGAGGCATATTGAAGCCTGAATAATAAACACCAAACATTTCAATATACAATTTACACATATGTGACTAATAGTCCGTAGACTAATAGTTCACATTCTATTATTGTTTTTATTTTAGCAAATAATCTTTAGCAATACTTATGGAACGAGAAAATCTTTTAAAAAAATTTGGATTAAGACTAAAGGAATTTAGGACTCAAAAAAATATAAGCCAAGAGGTTTTAGCTGATATTTGTCAGCTCGATAGAACTTATATTTCTGGGCTAGAAAGAGGAGTGAGAAATCCGAGTCTTATATGTGTTTTTAAAGTTGCTCAGGGATTAGGTGTTAGCGCAGACAAACTAGTTAAGGAGTTAGATTAATAATATGACTGATAAAATAGAGATTGGTGAGGAATTCACTGTATCCAAAACCGATAATAAATTTGTCGAAGTGAAATTTACCTACTCCGATGGGACTTTTTGGGATGGTTGCTTCCCTCTACATTACCCTCCTATGTCTATTGAATATAACCCTAACGAAGTTAATCAAAAATTATTAAATAAAGCCTACTCTCAAATTGAGCCATCATCTATTGATGATAGTGTGGATAGGGTTAAGAAAAAATGGAGTGGATCAACTTCGTCGGAAACTTATGGAGTATTCAAATCTTTTTTGTCTGGAAATTGGGAATGTAGATCTTGTGGCGCTGGAAAGATTAATGACCAGCCCGCAGCTCGTATTAGAGATATAAAAAAAAATGGATTTGTTGTAGCTACTCGAACTAAATTTTGCCGTACCTGTCAAAAAAAACAGTATCACGACATTCTTTTAATGTTTGAAATTGAAGCAAAGATTAGTCCTGAGTTTAGAAAGCCTATATCAAATTCAGTCAAAGAAAGAATAATGGCCGTATTAGAAAAAAAAGACGTATTTTTTGACGTCTGTAGGCCTGCGAAGGATTTTGTCATAGACCATAAATTTCCAAGTCAAAGATGGAAAGAGCCTGAGTCTGATAATACCCAACTAACTAATGAAGAGATAAAAGAAAAATTTCAACTATTAACAAACCAGTCAAATATGTTGAAATCTAGGTTATGTGATAAGTGCTGTAAGACAGGGAAAAGACCTGACTTTCTAGGAATTAAATGGTTTTATTCTGGTGATGAAGAATGGAAGGAGGACAGTCAGACAGAGTGTGGATGTACTGGCTGCCCGTGGTTTGACTTAGAGGAATGGAAGAAAGGACTTCAAGATAGTCTTAAAACAAAGATTGCGAGGTAGTATTTATATATCTACAATTTTATATCTTTCATATTGCAAAAACACTAGACTTTACATCTCCAAATTTTCTCTGATGTGAGCACGAGTCAAAATATGAATATCAAGGGAACTTAGTTCGAGCATTTTATTAAATGGTTTTTAATACTTAAAAAAACATCCATTTGTAAAATTTCCGAAATTTTTGATTATAGATTTGTGGTTTGATTGTTATATGTCATTACAAGCGCGTAAAGGCTGTTTTTAGACGATTTTAGGCTATTAGGCAGGGTTTATCTGTCCTAGGGGTGAATTTTTCACCCTGCTTTGATTTTTCTAACTATTTTTTACCGATTTTTTAGTCCATTCGCATTATTTGTAAAATTTTTGTTGGTAAATAATTGAAATTTAGTCTAATTTTATTTTCAAAA
>JABIQV010000144.1 GCA_018699495.1 bacterium
AACGAACGCATTTCGGATATGATTGTTAAAGTTAGAAAAATTTTTATTTGATATTTCTTTGCTTAAATCTTCCAAAAGCGGAAGTATCATCATGTTGGAAGCAGAATATAAAAGAGCGAGTATGACAGAAAGGGCAACTAATCCTTTCATTTTAGAAATATACGAAAATGTTCTTAAAAATACGTTCATAAGTACTCCATAAATAAAATCTTACAATATTATGAAGGATAGGTGCTTGAGTCAAGGTTTGAAACTTGATACAGGGTATCGGAATTTTTCGGAGATTAATTTAAGCTTAAAGCCATCGGGGATTTATTTAATTTTATATTATTTTTTGTATTTATCGTTTGGCCTAGTCTTTTACAGGGCCCAAGAGGGTTGTGTTGATAAACACAACATCTGTTGCCCAATCTAAGTGTGCGATATTGTGATCAACTCGTTTTTTGTCTACATAGTCAAATCCGTATTTTGATAAATAGGTACGAAGTTCTTCGAAAGAATAATTACTAGAGCCTTTTTTATGTATTTGGGCTTCAAGTTGCATTATTTTTACCTTAGATATAGCCGGACCAAGAGACTGGAGGGCTTTAAATTCAGCCCCTTCTAAGTCCATCCAAAGTATATCGACTGTTGATATTTTATTGGCTGTACAAAAACTATCTAATCGGGTGCAATTAACGTCGACAGCCTTTGTATTGAGTCCTTTTCCTACGTCGAAATGTGCGTGTTTAATTAAAGACGAGCCACCTGCTTTATATAGTATTTCTTTGTTTTTGTAAGATTTTGGAATAGGACTTGCAGAATAATTCTCGGTATCTATTTGGTAGAACGTACAGGTTCCATCGTAATCATTTACAGCTTTAGGGATTACGGTAATGTTGTCGTAATTTGCGGCTATTTTTTCACAAATTGGAACTGTTTGAGGGTTCGCTTCAAATGCAAAAATAGACGCCGACGGAAAATGTTCATGAAATTCAACACTTTGTTCACAGTCTCTAGAGCCTACATCAAACACGGTTTGAACATCGACTTTTAAATTCAGGTATTTTTTTGCTTCTTTTATGAGCCCATCTGTTTCTCTTGGGTATAGGTGGTAATAGATTTTTTTAAATATGTTCATTTTAAGTGGCTCCTACGTATTTGTTTGACAGTAGTTGTTTATAGTTTAATAGAGTTTATATGCAATCATTAAGTTAATCCATTGATTTAAAAATATATTAACGTAAACCGCGTGGTTATTTCAAAAGTGCCAAAGGGAGGGGTATTTTTTTATTTAAGACCATCAGATTGATTCTAATAGTTAGATGGCTTAAGATTACGTAAATGATAGATTACTCCTCTTTTATTCAAGAAAAAGAAACAATTCACAATAAAAATAACAAAATAAAGCCACGAATTTTGGCAATATCGACATCTAGAAATCGGCCAAGTTTTGTCAGGTATTGCGCGCTTCAGATGAAACATCAAACGGTATCTATAGATCATGCTATATTTTTAAATACACATAAATTAGAAGAAACACGTAATTTTATTTCCTTACTTACAGACATAGAGCCGAACCATAACTTGTTTTTAGCGTGGGGAGAATCTACAGCGCCCCACCACAACCATTGTATAGCGATGTACTTGGCTCCTTCCTTGGCAGATTACGATGTCGTTTTAAAAGTGGATGATGATGATGTTTATCGTTCCGATTATGCTGAAAAAGTTTTAGAGGATTTTGATAAACATAAATGGGGGGTTTCAGGCACCTTATCCGAAGGGTTACTTTTGGATGATATGTGGATAAGTTCGAAAAAATTTAAGAGCCCGGGGGTTAATAAACCAATGCAAAATTTGGACGTTAAAGAAATGATGCCTGGTTCTATAGCATTAGATAAAGAACAAGTTAAAAATGTTATGAATTTGGATATAGCTTTTAATGAAAAAGTTTTTGAAGATGTTCTTTGGAAAATATATTTTAATGCATCTAAAAATGTCAAAATTTGTATGAGAGCTAAGTCGTCATTTGCTTACCATATTCACAAAAAAAATTATTCTCCAGCTAAAACCGACGAACAAAAACCAAATCTAAAACTAGGTATCGAAAAACAATTCGGAATTTATAAAGAAATTAAAACGATTGGGGGGACCTTAAATAAAAAGCCAAGAGTTTTGGCCTTTACAACATCCAGTGTTCGGCCGTCGTATTTAAGAAAATGTGTGATGGAAATGGTTGGGCAATCAATACCTGTAGATCATGCCATTTACGTAAATCATGCTCAGTCCGACGACTTTAATTTTAATTATTCTGACTTAATAAAAGACTTTGAGAAAGAGACAGACTCAACAATATATTATGGATATGGTGATGATCTTGGACATCATAACAATCATTTGGCAGCGCTTGCCCTTGCTCCGCTTAGTCAATATGACTTGTTTTTAAAAATAGATGATGATGACGTGTATCGAGGCAATTATGCTGAATCTGTGTTAAAAGAATTTGATGCGATGCCATTTGATTTTTCAGGTTGTGTGTCAGATGGGGTCATTATTTCTACAGAATGGTTTGAAAATGTGAAGTTAAAAGAAAATCATGAAAGTGGTAATCGTCAGGTTTCATTTAGTTATGCGTTTAGCAAAAAAGGCATAGAAGGGCTTTCAAATATCCACGTTAACCATCAGAAGAATTATCACAAAGAATGGTTGGATTACTTTTTAAAACATGAGAGCGAGTTTAATGTGATGGAACGAAAAGAGTCGAATACTAGCTTTGTTGTTCATGGACAAAATCAGGACTGGAATATCACGCTTTGTAAAACAAGTGACTAGTGTTAAATTAAAAAACCTGAATTGTAAGCTTTCTTTTTATTCCCTTTTTCATTTCGGTAAACGTAACTTTTTTTCTAATAATTTACTACTAAAAAATAATGAAATTTATTTTAATTTTTTGCGGTAATTCTAGTACCATTTTAAAATGGAGTTTTTGTAGGAAACGTTTTTAATATGAGAAAGGTTTATTATTACTAATCTCTTTTTTTAATTATTATCGTAATTATTTTATTTAATAATAGTTATTCAGAATTAAATTCGTTAAAAACATATCAGTGTTGACAAATGTTCTGTTTATAACTAAATATATAGACTATGGATAATATAGATAGACAAATACTAACGATGCTTCAAAAAAATGCGAGAATGCCAAATTCAGACATTGCAAAACAATTAAACAAAGCGCCTTCAGCTATATTCGAACGAATCAAAAAACTAGAAAAAAACGGAGCGATACTTGGGTATCAGGCCAGAATTAATCCCAAATCGGTTGGGATGAACCTTGTTGCCTTTGTATCAATTCAAATAGAGGCAGGAAATTGGATGGACGCCTGTGGAGAGGAATTTTCTGCTATTAAGGGCGTAGAAGAAGTCCATGAAGTAGTAGGAACCTATTCGTATTTGTTAAAAATTCGAGTGGGGGGAATGGAAGATTTAGTTAAGTTAATAAAGACTAAAATAGGAGCAATCCCAGAAGTAAAAGGAACATCCACAACAATGGTTAGCCATTCAATTAAATCAGATTGTCCTATAGATATAGATTTGTATCACGGGGAAAAAGGAGAAAATAAATGAATACAACACTAGCAGAAAAAATGGCAGCAAAAGAAACACTAGAGGTAATCAGCCCTATTACAGGAGAGGTTGTTGAAAAGGTAGGTCTTCAATCAACGGCAGATGTAGATAAAGCAGTAGACAAAGCGAAAGAGGCGTTTAACTCGTGGAGTAAACGAACCTTAAGAGACAGGTCTCAAATTTTATACACGTATCGAAATCTATTAAAAGCAAGTATGCCAAGTTTGGCAGAAATTATCCGTGTGGAAAATGGAAAAACATACAATGAAGCAAAAGCTGAAGTTGAAAAAGCAATCGAAGTTACAGAATTTGCATGTTCGCTTCCTCAATTGAATCTGGATACGTGTTCTGAAGTTTCAAGAGGAATATATTGTCGAATGAGCAAGAAACCATTAGGGGTTGTCGCATCAATCACGCCATTAAATTTTCCGTGTATGGTTCCTCATTGGACGATTCCTATAGCAATCGCATTAGGAAACTGTATGATTCTAAAACCATCCGAACAGGTTCCTTTGACAGGCCTGAAAATTGAACAATTATTTCTTCAAGCGGGTGTTCCGGAAGGCGTTTTCCAGGTAGTAAACGGAAAAGCTGATATCGCACAAGCCATTACACAACACCCTGATATTAAAGCGGTTTCGTTTGTTGGTTCAACGAAAGTAGCAAAATTAGTTTATGAAGCATCCTGTAAAACAGGTAAACGAGCACTTTGTTTAGGTGGCGCTAAAAATCACTTATTAGTTCTTCCAGACGCGAATCCAAAAATGGCTGGCGCTGATATTGCAGCGTCTATGTCTGGGTGTGCAGGACAACGATGTATGGCAGCTTCCGTTTTGGTAGCCGTTGGAGATGTTCAGTCTATTATTAAGTCTGTAGTAGATGAAGCAAAAAAGCTAATTCCTGGCCAAAATTTGGGCGCGATTACAACCTGTTCTTCAAAAGAAAGAATTGAAGGATATATTTCTCAAGCGATAGAACAGGGCGCTACTCTTTTATTGGATGGGCGCGGCGTTGTTGTTGAAGGAAAAGAGAACGGGTTTTATGTCGGGCCAACTATCTTGGATAACGTAACTCCAGACATGGCTATTTCCAATCAAGAAGTGTTTGGCCCTGTTTTATCAATTATGCATGTAGATACGGTAGATGAGGCCATCGCTCTTCAAAATAAATCAAATTATGGAAATGGAGCATCTGTTTTTACTCAAAGTGGATCTATAGCGACAAAAGTTGCTGAAGAATTAAAGGCTGGAATGATTGGTGTGAATATTGGAGTGCCTGTACCTAGAGAGCCTTTTTCTTTTGGAGGATGGGACGATTCACGATTTGGAGTTGGAGATATTACGGGTGAAAGTTCAATTGATTTTTGGACACAACGCAAGAAAATCACAACGAAATGGAATGCTGAAGATAAGAAAGATTGGATGAGTTAGGAAGAAATGATGGAAAAAGTAATCGAACAAACAAAAATAGAGTCATTTAAACAAGACAATATCGATCACACATTATTTTCTTGGTCTGTTCAAAAAAGCATGAATCCAATCGAGGCTGTAAAAGCAGATGGCGTTTACTTATATGGTAGAGACGGAAAGAAATATTTAGATTTTTCATCTCAATTAATGAACGTAAATGTTGGGCATAATAATTCTAAGATAAAAGACGCTATAAAAGAACAGCTTGATAAAATGGCCTACGTTTTTCCTGGAGTCGCAACGGAAGTTCGCGGTGAATTAGGTAAATTATTAAAGGAAATTGCTCCAGATAATATGAAAAAGACCTTTTTCACGAATGGTGGATCAGATGCAATTGAAAATGCAATCAAGCTCGCAAGACTATATACCGGACGACAAAAAATTATTTCAAAATATCGCTCCTATCACGGAGCAACCTATGGCGCTATTTCTGCAGGTGGTGACCCTAGACGAACGCCAATAGATAGAGACCAAATGCCAGGGATTATCCATGTTGAAGACCCGTATTGTTATCGATGCCCATTTGGACACAAGCCAGACTCCTGTAAAAAAGAATGCGTGTCTCATGTAGAACGTGTGATTCAATTTGAAGGTCCTGAAACAGTCGCTGCCATTTTAATGGAAGGTGAATCTGGTTCATCTGGATGTATTAAATATCCAGAAGGTTATTGGGAACGAATTGAGATTATTGCTAAAAAATATGGCATTTTGATTATCGTTGATGAAGTTATGAGCGGTTTTGGCCGATGCGGAAATTGGTTTGCAATTCAAAATACGTCTGTTACGCCTGATTTAATCGTTATGGCAAAAGGAATTAATAGCGGATATGTACCGTTAGGTGGCGTTATGGTTTCTAAAGATATTTGTGATTATTTTGACGATAAACCGTTACCACTAGGATTAACATATTCTGCGCATGCATTGGCATGTGCATCAGCTATCGCGAATATTAAGGTGATGAAAGAAAATAAGTTACCAGAACGAGCAAAAGAGATGGAATCTTATTTAATCAAAAAGATCGATGAATTAAAAGAAATACATCCGTCTATTGGAGACTTTAGATGCACGGGATTATTAGGATGCATCGAGCTAGTAAAAGATAGAGAAACACGAGAGCCTCTTGTCCCTTGGAATGCAAAACCGAGTGAGATGGGGCCCACGAATACGATTGCTGCTTCACTAAGACAGAATGGAATGATGACGTTTGTCCGATGGAACTGGATATTTATTGCACCGCCTTTGATTATTACCAAAGCACAAATTGATGAAGGCGTGGCGATTATTTCTGAGGCGATAAGACTTGTGGAATAATAGATAATAACAAAGAAAGCTCAAGTCTAATCAGGAACGGGTATTAACAGATCTAGGGCATCCAATTTGCTAGATATAGCGATATGACAGGAGGGGCATGAGTGACCGAACTGATGAGAGTAGCTGTTGTGATATAGAAGACGTTGCCATAAAGAGTGCATAGCCTTAACATAATTCATACATGCAGGATTATTCTAAATTTATAATGGAAAGAAAAACCCTTCTAACATCGAAACGAACCAACTCAACAAAGCAGCCAAGAGTTTTAGCCATAACCACATCCAGAGACAGGCCTCATTTTATAAGGTACTGTGCTTTGCAAATGGCCATGCAATCCGTTAGCGTTGATCACGCGATTTTTATTAATGCAAAAGACCCAGCCAACCATCGAAAAAATTATATCAGTCTATTAGATGATATTGACCCAAGGAACACACTGTTTTTGGGCTTTGGACAATCAATCGTCCCTCATCATAACCATTGCGCCGCAATGGGATTAGCCGACCGACTTGACGATTACGACATCATTTTAAAAATCGATGATGATGATTTGTATCGGCATACTTATGTAGAGGAGGTTCTGCAGTCGTACGATGAACACAATTGGGATTTTTCAGGGTCTCATTCAGAAGGGATCCTCAATAAAAGAGAGAGACATACTCATACGCGACACGAGAGTTTAGGCTTAAAAGAAAGAGATATAGAACTTGGTGTTCCGCCAATGATGCCAAATTCCTTTGCCTTATCAAAAAAAGCGGTTAAGGCCGTTCGAAGCTTGGATATTCCATATGACAAATTTATATATGAAGATGTTATTTGGCGACGGTTTTTAGTTGGGGCACCAGAATTTAAGGTTGTGAAGCGAGACGTCTCGGGCGTTACCTATAATATTCATGGTCTAAATCATTCAATTCCAATGTTAAAAAAAGAGGTGGACCCTCTGCCAATTAAAAAATATGATCCCAGAATTGGGTGGACACTAAAAGGACGTCTTTCATTAGAGCATGAAAACCCACGGGTTTTGGTTTTTTTAACCTCTCGAGCAAGACCTACATTTTTGAGAGCGATTATTCTTCAACTATTAGCGCAAGATATTCCAGTCGATATTTCAATTTACCTGAATCATAACGATTATTTAAATTCCTTTTTTAACTACGGAGATATGTTGAAAGACTTGCCGGTTAGAGAAAATTGCACGGTATATTTCCAGTTTGGACCAACTCTAACTCAGCATAACAATTACATGGCGTCATTGGCCCAGGCGCCTCTGACTAAGTATGATTTGTTTTTGAAAGTCGATGACGATGATATTTACAGGTCTGGATATGCAAGGTCGGTATTAGAGTCCTATGATAAACACGCATTTGATGTTTCTGGCGGATATTCTGAAGGGATTATTATTGATAGTGACTGGTTTAAGGACCTTCAGTTAAAAGAAAAAGGAGAGGCATGTGAGTCTGTCGTTGGATTTACGTTTGCATTTAGTAAAAAAGGCGTGTTTTGTTTGTCTGATATTTTGCCAGATTCCAGACAGTTGGATTCTCATGGCAGTCAAAATTTAGGAGACACGTGGCGGACCCATTTTGAAAAAAATAGTGATATCTACACATTATTTGTTCGAGAAAATACCGAGGCTAGTTTTTATGTTCATGGTGATAATTATTCTAAAACGTTTTCGTTAATAAAAAAATAAGCTAAAAAGTCTAATCTAACGACTTTTCGTTTCTGTTACTAAATAGTGGTTTACTTGCTTACTCGAATGGGTATCATATGTATATGACGTGACAAGAAATAGTGGTTTCTACAAAAAAGCAATATACTTAACATGACTCAATTTAATTTTAAAAAGTAAAGGATACTCTATGAAGGCACTTGTAACTTTTCTATATGTCGTAAGTTCGTTTTTTTTCGTCGTTTCGTGTGGGAGTGCAGGAGAAGATTCTAGTGTTCCAGTGGAAAAGGATATTATCGGGGTTGTTTTAACAGAAGAGTCCAATCCAGTTGACGGAGCGACAGTTACAATTTTTAAATCCACAAAATCAAAAGGTTTATCAACAAGTTCCACAAACGGTGATGGTGAATATTTTTTTGAAAGTTTAGAAAATGGAACCTATTCTATTCTTGCCGAACATGAAGGTAAAAAAGGGGTGGCCCAAAATATTTCTTACGCCACGTCATTTTCCGAATCAATCATCGCATCACCTATAACTCTTTATGGCACAAAACAGTTAATGGGAACGGTTTTACTTAACGGTGAAACGCCCCAAGAAGATGTATATGCTTCTGTGATAGGCACCGATTTAATAGTAACTTCAAATGCTCAAGGCGAGTTTAGTTTAGATGGCGTCCCAGTTGGAGATATGTCTGTAGAGTTAGTGAAAATTGGGCTGAAAACGATTTCTACGTCAATTGAAATTGTGACAAGTAATGCCTCCATAATTGATTTAGGTGATTTTTCGATTGTTAGTGAAGATAGGACAGGGACACTGACGGGGTTTGTAGAGCTAGAGGGTAAAAGTAATCATGGTGATGTTCTCGTAACCGCTCTTGATTATGACGAAACGGCGACATCAAACACAAGTGGGGTATTTTCCATGGAGCTGCCTTTGGGAACGTTTTCTTCCTTCGAATTTAGCGCTGTAGATTTCACTACCAAAATTGTTGAAGGGGCTTACGAAATTACAGAAGGAGGTACCACAGATATTGGAACCGTTGTTTTAATAGCCGGAGCAAACACGATAGAGGGTCAAGTAACGTTATATGGAAAAACAGACTATGAAGGCGTTTCTGTTGTCGTACAGGGAACCAATTTTCAAACAACTACAGATGAGTCAGGGGACTATCAAATTGAGCATGTACCTTTAGGTGATTATACCCTTGTTTTTAGCTATCCAAATGCGAGTACTGTATTGAAGGTTGTTACAGTTGAAGCTGCGGATTCTATTCAAGTAGCGTCTGTAGAGCTTCAACCAGCAGGCCACATGAAGGGCATTTTTAATCTAGATTTATTGACGGACTATTCCGAAATTCAAGTTGTGCCTGTATCGGGGATTTATTCTTACGAGTTTTTGACATTAGAAAACGGAGCTTATGAATTTTCTAATCTTCCAATAGGTGTATATGTTATTACAGGGAGCAGGATTGGGTTTGACGATTTTGTTATTCAAAACGTTACAGTAAATGAAGGTGTGACTACGGATGTCGGTTTAAACACTTTAATAGATTCTATCGACCCAATATCTACAGATGATGCAGAAGATACGTGGGTAAATACAGATGTCACACTAAATTTGACCGCAGAAGATTCAGGTGTAGGTGTTTCGACAATAAATTATATTATGGATTCAACGACTTTCTCGGTCTCAGAAAACGGACCACCTGTTTACACAGATGAAGGTATTCATTCATTAGTCTATTGGGCAGTGGATAGGTCAGGAAATGAGGAATTACAGCATACGGCCACAACTATTCGTATCGATAAATCAATCCAAATAGTGAGTATGTCAGAAGATACCAACGGTGTGAAAAAGGGAAAAGGGGATACCGTTCATTTATCGGTTGATACGGCAGAACCGTTGGGTGAGGTTAATATATTGATTGAAAACCTGGACTTAGAATTAAAAGATGATGGCCAAAATGGCGATGAATCATCTGGAGATGGTGTGTATTCGTTAACGTTTACAATTGATGAGACAATTGACGCAAATTCAGACAGAATGACGGTTTCGTTTGTAGATAAAGCGACCAATACAACAATGGATGTATTAATCGCTGATATTTCTTTAGATGGGATAGCTCCAATCGCGCCTCAAGGGGTTGATTTAGTTCCCACGAGTCATGAAATAGAAGTTATTTGGGATAAAAATTCCGAAGATGATATCGCAGGTTATAACGTTTGGAAAAGTTCATCGAAAGATGGCGCCTTTGTACAACTAAATACGAGTCTTGTGACCTCAAATTCGTATATTGATGATGGGTTAACAAATGTTGAAATTTTCTATTATTACGTCACTGCTCAGGATGAAAACGGGAACATAAGTACGGATTCTGAGTCTACCTTTGGGTTTGCAGCAAGTTATCGAGGAGGGACCTTAATATCGAGTGAAAATTGGGACCCTGATGATAATCCATTTATTATTGTAGGCGACGTTATTGTTGATGAAGCGGCTGTTATTACCATTCAGCCAGGTGCGTTAATTTGGGGCTTTTTAGATGGCCACTTAATTGCGGAAGGACAGATTAAGGCATTAGGGAAAGAAGATAATAAGATTACATTTGTCTCCTTTTTTGATTTGGGGGACGAAGGGTATTGGAAGGGGGTCACCGTTAAGACGGACGTTACGAGCGTTAGTACAGAGTCAGATATTCTTGAAAATGGGTCGGTCTTTGATCATTGTGTCATAACAGATGCAGAGTACGGGATAAGTATAGAAGATGGAGGATCTGCAATTATTAAAAATACCGAACTTTCGGGTAACAACGGTGGGGTCTATTTGTTAGATTCAGGGATGTCATTTATTCATGACAATCAAATTAAATTAAATACGCAAAGTGGAATCATTGGAGATGCTAGCGAAAATGGGGTCACACAACGAGTGACTATTAACGATAATCAAATAAACACGAATGTAGAGTATGGCATTAATTTTCTAGGGCATATATCAGGAACCATTCGTGATTTTACTATCCAAGGAAATGCAATAGGAGATAACGCCATTGGAGGTATACGAACGAGTGACATAAATGAATCTACCTTTACAACAAATGTAATTAAGGCGAATACATTTTCAAACTCCGACTTATTCACCATAGATGGAACGGTTGGTTTAATTCTTTCAGGAGAAACAAATGAAGCGATAGAAAACTCGTTTCTTGGGCATCATACAGGGTTAAAAATGGTTGATTCGGTATCAAATACGATAAAGAATAATACCTTTAAGTCTAATTCACCGTGGGCAATTAGCATGTCGGATGGGACCATTAATAATTTGATAGAACGAAATGACATTATTCTCAATTCAAATGGGATTCGGATTGGTGTATCGACAATTAAAATGACAGTGTTAAATAATTTGATTCGGTATAACCATATCGTTGCCAATTCAGGGTTGGCAGTTCTAATTAATAGTGGGCCCCAAGATGAAATTGAATTTAATAATATTTTTAACAATAATAGTACCGGTGTGAATCAGGTGACGACTGGTGTCAAAATTGATATGGACTTTGATTCGAATTATTGGAACACACCGAACCCGAAGACAGTTAAGACGTATATTTATGATTTTTATGATAACCCTGATTTAGGAAAAGTCGGACATGAGCCGTTTCTAGAAAAATTAGTTAATGGCGGGGTGTCTATCGACGAGTAAGGGGATTCCAAAATGTCTTTTTTTTGGTACTCACTATTTGCAATTACAAAAAAACATAAATAATTATTTGATGGACTGTTTTTAAAAAATAACTGGGGAAACGTTTGTGTGGTTCAGCTACTGTTTATCCACACCAAAACTGTCTATAATAAGTCGATGAATTGTCAAATTTTACCAAATGGCGTGAACAAGGATAAAGAGATAGCTATTTCTGATATTCCAGGAGATAAAAGTTTGTCTCATCGAGCCGCTATTTTCGGAGCACTGGCTAAAGGGACAAGCACGTTTACAAATTTTTTATTTTCTGAAGATTGTCTAAATACCGTATCAATTTTGAAATCTTTAGGTGTTACGTTTGAACTTAATAGAGAAGAGTCAAAACTCATCGTGCATGGTGTCGGATTAGATGGGTTGAAGCCTTATGATGGGGTATTAGATGTTGGCAATTCGGGGACGGGCATTCGACTATTATCTGGAGTTTTGGGGTGCCAGACGTTTCAATCCAAAATTTCAGGAGATGCATCCATTCAAAAAAGACCCATGAAGCGAATTGCAGATCCTCTTTTTGAAATGGGAATTATTATAGATGGAGAAAAAAGGAATAATAATTTATTTCCACCTTTAGTTACAGGACCTATTTATCGTGACAATGGGGGGCAACCTGTTACTTATACGCTCCCAGTTGCCAGCGCTCAGGTGAAGTCAGCTGTTCTTTTAGCTGCGTTGTACTTTAAAAATGAAACCACCGTTATTGAACCCGAAAAATGTAGAGACCACACAGAACGGTTTTTATCCTATTATGGGGCGGACTTTAAGCAGATAGGGACTCGTCTTATTTGTTCGGGTAAACACGAGTTAAACGTGCCAAATGAACCGTGTATTTATTTACCTTCAGATGTGTCGTCGGCTGCTTTTTTCATTGTATTAGGATTGAAGTCTACTCAAAAAATGATACTGCCAGGAATTGGGATAAATCCAACACGGGATGCTGTTATTCACGCTTTAATAGATATGGGGGCGCAGATACAGATAAATAAAGCATCAGATGATGACTTAGAGTCGTATGCAGACTTAACAATTTATCCGTCTAAACTTACAAACATAGACCTTAAAAAAGAGACAATTCCTTTTTTAATTGATGAAATCCCAATTTTGGCTATAGCTGCCATGAACGGAACAGGTCGTTTTACAGTACGTGGAGCCGAAGAGTTAAGGGTAAAAGAATCAGATAGAATTTCTACTATAGTAGAGATGGTTCGGGCAATGGGCGGTAACATAGAGGAGTTTGACGACGGTTTTCAAATTGACGGAAATTTAACGCAGTTTAGATCGTTTGAAGTAGACTCTCATGGCGACCATAGAATAGCCATGTCAGCAATAATCGGTGCTTATATCGGAAATGTTTCGGCAGTCATTAAAAATTGTGAGTGTATAAATACATCGTTCCCTAACTTTTTTGAAATTTTGGAGCGAATTTTTCCAAGCTCTTTTGTGATACAATAATTCCGTGAGTAAATTTATAAGTTTTGAAGGTATAGAAGGTGTTGGAAAAACGACTCAGATAGAGTTGTTGAAGACATACCTTTCTAAAAAAAATCAATCATTTTTGGTAACAAAAGAGCCAGGGGGAACCGCGTTTGGGATGCAGATTAGAAAAATTTTGCTAGACCCAGAAACCGATTTTAAATCTAAATATACAGAGGTACTCTTATTTTTTGCTGACAGAGCAGAGCATTTGGCCTCTATTGTAGAACCTGCATTAAGGGTAGGGACATGGGTAATTTGTGATAGATATATCGATTCTACACTTGCTTATCAAATAGGTGGACGACAAATTTCTCCAGATTTTATTGAAAAACTTACATCAATTACTCCAAGAAAACCCGATAAAACGATACTGCTTGATATGAATCCAATAGAGAGTTTGGAACGGGCAAAAAACAGAGCGGTTTTAGATAGATTCGAAAAAGAATCCTTTGATTTTCATAATAGAGTGAGACAAGAATATTTGGATATTGCGGCTCGAGAGCCAGAACGTGTGAGTTTGATTGATGTGACTGGGAAAAGTAAAGAACGCGTATTTGAAGATATCGAAAAGGAAATAAGGAGGTTATAAGATGAGAGTAATGGTAAATGGGTCTAACGGGAAAATGGGGAGCGAGTCCGTAAAAGCGATTAACAATGATACTGATTTAACCTTAGTTGCTTCAACAGATATGAAGGATGATTTCGAGGCTGTAATTAAAGATAAAAAACCAGAGGCAGTACTAGATTTCACACACCCTTCCTGTGTCTATAAAAATGTAAAAACTATTTTAACAAACGGAGCAAATGCAGTCATAGGAACGACAGGTCTTAGTGACGAGCAAGTAAAAGAACTAGAGTCGTTAGCAAGAATTCATGGCAAGAGCTTACTAATTATTCCTAATTTTGCCATTGGCGCCGTCTTAATGATGAAGTTTAGTGCGGAAGCGGCAAAGTACATGGAACGGGTAGAAATCATTGAGTTTCATCATGATAAGAAAGCGGATGCTCCTTCTGGAACCGCTATAAAAACAGCGGACCTAATCGTAGAAACGGCTGGAGAGGTAAATAAAACTGTGTTAAAAGAAGAAGAACTTATTGAAGGCGCTCGAGGTGGAAATCGACAAAATATTCCGATTCATTCTGTGCGTATGCCAGGATTTGTCGCGAGCCAAGAAGTTATCTTGGGTGGCTTGGGGCAAACGTTAACTATTCGGCATGATTCGATACATAGAGAGTCATTTATGCCTGGCGTTGTGTTGGCACTTAAAAAGTCAAACGACGTTAAGGGTCTAATTTACGGGCTCGAAAAAATTCTAGGTTAAGATATAAACGAGTAAATTTAAAAATAAGGATAATGATATGAAAAAATATAATGTAGCCGTAGTAGGGGCCACTGGCGTCGTTGGAACTGAAATAATTAAGATATTAGAGGAACGAAAGTTTCCTATTAAAACATTATATCCGTTGGCATCAGAGCGTTCGGAAGGCGCCGTTGTTGCATTTAATGAACAAGCTGTGCGAGTTAAGAACTTGGCAACGTTTGATTTTAATGGAATTGATTTTGCATTGTTTTCAGCAGGAGGGTCTATTTCTGCAGAATTTGCACCAAAAGCAGCAAATCAAGGTGCTATTGTTATCGATAATACGTCTCATTTTCGCATGGAGCCAGATGTTCCATTGGTTGTGCCAGAAGTTAACCCTGACGCACTTAAGGGGCATAAGAATATTATTGCAAATCCTAATTGCTCAACAGCGCAAATGGTATTGGTCCTAAAACCCATTCATGACGCAGTAAAAATAAAACGAGTGGTTGTTTCTACTTACCAATCTGTATCTGGTGCAGGTAAAGACGCTGTTGATGAACTTGAAGACCAAACTAGAAAAAACTTGAATGGAAAAACAGTTCCGGCTAGTAAATTCCCTACAACAATTGCGTTTAATGTTATCCCTCAAATCGACGTCTTTTTGGAAGATGGGTACACAAAAGAAGAAGAAAAAATGATTGAAGAAACAAAAAAAATATTGGGCGATGAGTCAATTAGGTTAACGGCAACTGCGGTAAGAGTCCCTGTATTTGTGGGGCATAGTGAATCAATAAATATTGAAACAGAAAGAAAGATTTCCCCAGATGAAGTGCGTGCACTTCTTTCAAAAATGCCAGGTGTAAAAGTATTGGATGATCCTAAAAATCAAAAATACCCAACGCCTCGTGATACATCCGGTGACAATGACGTATACGTTGGTCGAATCCGAGAAGATAGATCATGCGAAAACGGAATTGAATTGTGGTGTGTTGGTGATAATTTAAGAAAAGGAGCTGCTCTTAACGCAGTTCAAATAGCTGAGGAATTGGCGAAGCTACCTGTCGCTGAGTAGTCTGTTTTCCATCTGACAGAAATAGGGTGTTATGGGTGAAAACTTAATAACTCTATTTTTGTCAGATAATTTATTCCTTCTTCTATCATGAGTGGCAAATTTTTTTCGAGGTATCATTACAATAGATAATCTGGTATAAAATTTGAGTGTTATCCAATTTTAAAAACAAAAAGAACTCATCATCGTTATCCACTATTAAAAAAAGCTTTCAGCTTAGAAAAGAAACCTTAGGCCCAACGGTAGAAGCGCTTGGATGGACAACACAAGAAGGCCAGTATGCTAGGTTTAACGTATTTACTCAAATGGCGAGGTTATCAGGGCATTCCATTTTGGATGTTGGCTGTGGGTTTGCCGATTTTCTAAAATTTTTGAATGAGAGAAAATGGACAGGTGACTATTCGGGTATCGATCTAACCCCCGAAATGATAGATGAGTGTAACCTACGATTTCCTAATGCTTCCTTTTATTGTGACGATTTTATTAAGCAGTATACGACTATGAAAAAAATGTATGACTATACAGTGTGCAGTGGCGTAATTAGTCATAAGGTGCCGTACCAATGGCTTTTTTTTGATCGACTTGTCGAGGGATTATTTAAGGTATCGAAAAAAGGGTTCGCCTTCAATGCACTTAGTTCATTCGCACCACCCCATATGATGCATAAAAAAAGCTATCACTATTATGATCCTAAAGCCGTAGAAAAACGATTAAAAAAAATAACGAGTAATTTTCGGTTCAAAATGAATTATTTACCACATGATTTTACGGTTTTTGTGTATAAATAA
>JABIQV010000145.1 GCA_018699495.1 bacterium
ACAAAATAAAATAGAGAAAGCTCGATACTCTTATAAACTGCCACATATAGGGCAAGATTAAAACTCGGAGGTGAATTGTATAAGTCAACACAGCTCTACTTTGTTCTAATACTGAACAAAGACTATTATATAAGAATATAATAATTCAAGTATAGAATTAAAATAAACACACTGTTGGGTCTTAAACATATAGTGAGTAATTAACAAAATTGATTAATGAAAGCGTGATTCAACGACTAAAAAACAAGGAGTAATAATATGGCAGATGGAGTAGATTTTAGTAATTCCGCATCGAGGGAAACATCAGCAGAGGCCGCCGGTAGTGATTTTGAATCTCAATTAGGAAGTATGAGAGATTTTTTAGATGACAGTGAAGATGGCGGAACGTCTCTTGGTGGAATGGTTAAGACTCAGTTAGGCTTAACTGAGGCAGAAACTAAATATGCGGTATCTAAAGGGTTGCCTGAAAAAGCAACTAAAACTGTTTCTACAGTTTCACAAAAGATCGCGCAACAAGCAGGGTAATTTTTAGCCCGACTTGTATTTTGGAAAGGTGCCTTCTGTTATGTGATTATTCCAAAACTTTCCATTTTGGCTTTCGTGGCCGGTTTGTTTGTCTTTGATAAATGTTACCAAATATGAAAACTAAAGTGACAAGTATTGAAATAGTGAGAGGCTGTTCTTATAGAATGGTTTAGTAACGGAGGCAGTTTTTTTATTAAAAGGAGTAAAAATGGCAGAAGGAGTAGCGACGGCAATATCAGGAAGAGTCTTTATTGACCAAGTTAACAATAACAAGATTAATCATGTGTATGATTTTGCATATGGGGATTATATTGCGAATCAGTCGTTTTTAGATGAATTATCACGAATACAATCAGGACTTTTGCTTAACGGTGAAGTTGAATTATCAACAGGGCTTGTTGCAACAATGGATAGTGCTGGTGGGTTGCTTGCTTTGCAACTTCATATGGAATCCTTGAATGCGGCTAAAGACGCGATGGTCGGGTTAGCAAAACTTGGTCTAAAGAATGAAATTAAATTATGGACACTTCAATAATCAGCTTAAATTAAACTGTCCGCTTCCATGTTTGTATTTATGGACGGTAATAAATAGAACACAAGCCTGAAAACGGGCAGTTTAATTTAAATTGAGACATATAGAATTTATAAATTTTTAGAGTAGGCGGTGTGAATGGATGTCTGGTATTGATAGTTTTAATAAACCTAAACCCCCTTCCATTCCTCTGCAAATGGATGCCAGAGTTAAAAATGTCTGGAAAATTGGACTTGCTGATGAATTTGGTAAACGACTCGCAGACATTGTTGCAAAAGAAGATTCGTTTAAACAGTTGAATCTCATGAAATCGTCAGATCCTTTCTTTAACTTAAATTCAAAACTTTCAAAATCAGATTATTCGGCCATGAAAACGTCCGCTAGTATTAAAGCAACTCGTCAAATTTCAAATTTCCAAAAATTATTAGATTTTATGCCACGAGCAAAGTTGGCCTTTTTGGACCAAACTGGCGATAAATATAATAACGAATTAGTAAAATCGGCAAATTATACTGATTACCGATTTGCATTAAATTCTGCATTTTGGAACCCAAAAAAAGTATTATTCAAGGAATCTAAAAATAAAAATAAGGTTAAAACCGATAAGTTTGGCTTATTTTTTGACGAAGATGGACATCCATCAGATGAATTTGGAATTATGGAACCAACGCCAGATAATTATTTATTAGATGATGTCTATGGACAAACAAATGAAGAACTTTATGGAGAAACCTATGAAAAAGGTTTTTTTGCTGCTCAAGGAAATACGTGGTCACATAATTTAAATTTATATCACGGTGCCGCCTCTTGGAATCCGTTTAAAAAAGAGGGCGGGGATTATGACGTATTTGAATCTAGTGATGCTCTAAAACCGTTAAATGAACGGTTTGCGTCTCCATTGGAGGCTATAGGAAATATGGATAGCAGTGTCTGGGAATCTTCAAACACATGGCTCCAAAAAATTCAGGAAATGAAAAGAATCGGTAAGACTGGTAATTTAACAAAATTTGAAAATGTACATAATAAAGAGGATATGGATAATGATTTGAATTGGGAAGGGGCGGCAGATCCTTATAAAGATAACGGAGATATCAAAACGTTTGATATTAATGCAAACTTTTATACGTTGGGAATGTCTGAAATATGGAGAACCTTTGGTGAAGAAGAAGCGTTTTCATTTTTGTTATTGGGGTATGAGTCTAAAAAGCGTGGGATTAGTGCCTATAAAGATATTATTGGACGTGTCTATGATTTACCTAACCAATATGGAACAGAAGAAGCTCAGTTAAGTAAAGTGGACGGTGTTGTTGAGAATTCGAAACAATGGTGGGAAGAAATAGGGCAACATTTAAATAATAAAGCGATGATGATTCCGTTTGGGTCGTTACCAGCCATGGCTAGTTCGGTTTCTAAGATGATGGACACGTGGAATGAATGGGGAGAAAGTGATATTACCGGAGCAGCTGCGCCAATTTCTCAGAATATGGATTTTAAAGATAAGATGATTGGCGATTATTTGTCACATATTGATACAAATTTAATCTCTAAGAAACTTAAGGGTTTGGGGGTTATGGATACGGATGAATTGAATGGCATCGGTGGATTGAGTGGAAGTGAGTGGAAATCTACGTTGGTTGAGCATGGATACTTGACTGGAAATGGTACGATTGGATCGTCATTTTCTTTTTTAGACCCTAATTTTCGATTTAGTGTGGGAAAGCCTGTATCTGCGGAGAAAATTGTTTTTGATAAACTAAAAGTTGCGGCTAATGGCGCATTCGGGATTGAATCGTTGGATAGATCGACGGTTGGTGGTGAAAATCGAAAAAATATGAAGTTACAAGGACCTGATGGACAGAAGTTTAGGCTTGAAGAGATATTGGATTTCGTTAATATGGGAAGTACCTCGATTGAAAAATATGAGACAGCTCGTTATGCATACAATGTAGCGTTTGATATTTTTGAATCGATGACGGGTATTGATTTGGAATCAAAAGGTGGTAATGGTCGGGTGCAAGGGACGAAGACTGGTAACCAATTTGAGGTTAAAGTTTATCCTAAGGCATCGTGGACAGAATGGAATCTTGAGAAAGAACGAATCGTTCAGGATGCTTCTTTGATTCCTCCTGAAGGTAGTGGAGAGGAAGTTCCTGCGGAAGCCTATAAATATAATGCTGGATGGGAAGATAAAGAAGCGCAACCGCTATTTACAACATTTGGTTCAGAAGAAGAAGCTCAAACATTTTTAAATAACATTCGATCATTTATTGCGGCCTTAGAGCCTGTTGTTGGAGGGTTTGATCCTACGAATGCGGGTGGGCCTGGTCATGCAGCGGATACATATGAAGGTGGCGTTTATAATCGAACAAATTTAAGAGTACTTATTGATAATGCTGGCTCAATTGAGTCGACGGAGTTTATCACGTCAGAACATGATTTATATCGGTTACAGGTAGATTTTTTACCTCATTATAATAATGAAGGGGTAATGGAAGATCCCGAAAATGATTATACGGGGATTCGTGGATTTGACAGGTTTTTCTCTACTGGAGGAGAAAGTTGGGGTAAGCAAATTAATACCTATATTCAGCAAAAAGCGGCGTTTGGTATTGGGAAGGAAGTCTTCGAAATAGGCACGATGAACTCAATGAGTCGGCTAAATTGGAGAAAGAAAAAAGATACCTGGTACGATGAAAAAGATGAGTTTGATCGTATTAAGCGAGAAGAAAAGCGGGCCGCATCAAAGATAAAAGGGCGACTAAAGAGAGCTGAAAAATTGTCGGCTAAAAAAGCTAAACAATCAAGAATACGAATAGAAAATGCGAGTAAAAAATCGGCAAACAAACGTAAAGCAGAACAAGCAAAGAGTAAGTCTAGGAAAAAATAAACATGGCTCGTGATATAGGAAGTATAGATCCAGATCGGGTAAGTAAACTAGGTGGGCACGAGTATTACAAAAAGATTCAAAACGAACTCAAAGAACAAACGCAAACGCATAATAACCAAGAACGTAAACAACAACACGAACTTCAGGAAGAAGACGATACTAAGGTAAATAAGCTCGATAAAACGGCGGCTACGGAAAAAGCTAAAAAGGCGATGTCTATTAAGGATAAGGTTCAAATTCGGTCATTTCGGTGGGAACAGGATGATACCGGTGACTTTCAGATTACAGAACCTGACTCTGCATATATAGCGACATCTGTTGACCTTAAGAATGAAGGTACGGCTATTATGAAGTTTATGGGGGTGAAAATTGATTTTACCGAAAAGCTTCCTCAATTAAAACAGTCGTATATGCAGAACGTGATACAGGCAAAGTCACATAATTACTTTTTAGCGAAATATGCAGGATTTAAAATGGGGATGGTTGGACAATTATTATCGTCGTTAGGTGTATCCGCAGGGGAGCTTGAAGAGTTAAAGAAACAAGCGATAGATACAACCGTTGTCGATTTTCTAGAGCAGGTTTGTGAAAATATTTATAACATGGAACTTGTAACCTTGGTGTTTGGGAAAACAAAGAAAGCACGAAAGCCAATGGCTAAATTTCAGGAAATTCAGTCTCAGCTTTTGACTCAATTAAAGTTTATGGATAAGTCTGATTATTGGACTAAGATTCGAGTTTTAGAAGAGCAGGCTACTCAATGTAGACGTATTATTGATGAATTTGATGCAGAAAAAGAAAGTGTATCTAGCCAATTTAATTATTTTGAGTTTAAGAAACAGACAAAAAAGGAAGAGAAACAATCGGTTAGTGTAAAAATTGACGATCCAGATAAAAGTGAGCTTTCTATTTTTGATGTTAGAAAGAAATTGGATAAATTAAATTTATATATTCGTAGAGCGAACGATAGAATCAAAAAACATGACCGTAATTTTAGGGTAATCGCCGAGAAAGATAAGGCCGAACAGGAAATGGTAAAGGCTGGGTTAAAGGTCATGGATAAGAAGCAAAAAGAAGAGATCAGTATTTAGGACTAAATAAGGAATAAAGGTATGAATGTTAACCGATTAGAACAACAATCACTTAGAGCACAAGAGTCAGCTACAGTAGAAAAAATTGAGTTTGATTCTAAGCAAAATGACAAAAATGTTGATAAGGAAAAGAAGAGTAAATCTAATAAGTCTACCGCTGTTTCCTTAATTGACAGAGAGATGGATCCTGATGAATTTTTGCAGAATCGGATTGATAAACAGTTAAAAAAGAATTCTAAAAACAATGAGGCGCTGAATAAACAATTTAAAAGCAAAATGGATAAATCGATAAAGGATATGTTTGCTCAAGAGACGAAAGTAGATAGTCAAGATCAGGCGATTCTATCGCAACACTATGGTGATATGACCAAGAAAAAAGTTAAACAAGAAAGGTCGGAAACATCTAAATCGGTTTCTGAAGGAAAGCTTGTTGATGATCCTGAAAGTACTATTCAGGGGTACGGTAAAAAATATGTTCAGCCGAAGGATGGAAAAAAACCAGTAAAAGGGACGCAACGGCAACTAAATAATCCTCACAGCCCTAAAGTATTGGCTGAAACACAAACGGTTCTTCAAAAATATATGTCTGCCTATTCAGAAGCATTGATTGACGGAACCCCTCAAAAGAAAAAAGAAGTTGCTCAATTGAGACAAAAACTAGAACAGCTTCCCGTTTCAATTAAAAAATTGAAGACGTTAGAGTCTCGCGTAAATCAAATGATGAAGGGTGATCTGAAAAAGCAGTTAAAGAAATCATTTATTGATTTTGCACTTACGTTTAATCCAAAAAAAATGGGTGCAGATAATATTATTTATGAAGGAAAATTTTCTCAAATGACGGCGCTTGCTCAAGAAATGGGCGTATTTGAAGGAGAAGCAGAGCTCAAAGAAATAAAAAATGAGTCTAAGCGGGAATTAAAACAGTTTGTAAGCTATGAATTGGACTCTGCTTTGACCGCGTCCAAACTTAAAGGTGGAGACATGATTAAGGAAATTATAAAGGCGTTTGATCGATTTAGTTCAATTGCTGGGATTTCTGGATTCAATTCTGCAACGTATTTAAAAGATTTTAATAAAAAATTGGAAGACTTTGGGTTAAATGAATTTAAGAGACCTGATAAAACAGGGATTCTGGATGTTGAATCGGAGCCAGACTTTAAGGATGGTCAGCGAAAGAATGATTCGGATAAAAGAGAGTCGTCGGAGAATCCAGAACTCGTAGAGGATCAGCTCAGGACGTTGTACATGCAAAAAATTATTAAACAAGGGATTGCTCAAACGATTAAGTTGAATTTAAAGATTATTAAGTTAAAGAAGACAATGAAGTCGTTGGGTACATACAATGAAAAGAAAATTAAAAAGATACAAGAAGAAGGGAAAGCGCTAGCAAGATATCGGCTATCAGACTTGTTGCGTGAAGCGTTTGAAGAGAGAGCAACGCTTCCTAAATTAGAAGGGACAGCCTTTGTTTTGGTGCGGAAAAAAATTAAAATGTCTTTAAAAGGATTTCGGTTAATAGGGGAACCGATGGAAAAAAAGAATATAGAGGCGATTAGGGATAAGATAAATCAGGCAATATTTGGTATCATTAAACAAGAATATAATAAGATTCTTATTCATTTAGAAGGTAGTCCAGACGAAGTATCGTTAATTCGGAAGGAAAAAGAGTATCGAGGAATATTGGAACGCTTGAATGAAGAGTCTAAGTTAGGTCAGGATTTGAAGCAAAAAATGTTTTCAGATGTAACCTTATCTTCAGATATGAATATTGTAGAAGCTGCTTAGGATTGGTTGGTTAATTGATGGATTATTTTCTACTAAATTTTTGAATATTCAATTGTAGGAAAAGGATAGGGAGTTATTAATGTTAGATATATATAAGAATATAGGCAATTCGTTACAAGCGCTAGAGTCTTCGCTGAGAATTTCGATTTCAAACGCGGATAATTTTGATACCCCTGGCTTTAAATATACATTTGCATCGTTTACAACGCTATATAACGACGTTGAATCTTCTGGTAGTGAAACGACGAACCCGATTCAACTTGGTGCAAGTATGACTTTAGGATCGACGTCTACGGATTTTTCTCAAGGGAATATTGGGTTTGGGACAGGGTTAGATGTTGCTATTTCAGGAGAAGGTTTCTTTTTGGTGTCTCAATCTGCACGAGAATTTTCGGCCGGGTCATCTCAGGTATTTACTCGAGCAGGACGGTTTAATCTGGATTTTCAGGGGAAATATTTAGTCGATTCGTTTGATAGGAAAGTATATGGGTTTCCTCTGTCTGAAGATGGAACGGTTACAAGTGATATTCCCGAAGCGATTGATATATCTGAGCACGATGATGTTGGGTTTCTTGATGGTGGAATTTTGGTGAACAATTATCAAGCAAGGAAAGATCAAATTGCTTCTGGATTAGGGGAAGATGATTTGGTTGAACAAATTCCTTTATATCGAATTGCGCTTACGTCGTTTAAAAATAAAAATGGACTCGTTTTGACTGATGGGAGTGCTTATAAAGCAACGGCTGCTTCTGGTGAATCATTTGACGCAGGGATTTCTGGAGAAGGTGTTCTTGGTAATGTTAAATCTGAATCTTTGGAGTCTTCTAATATTAGTGTCGCTAAAGTTGCTCTTGATATGAACCAATTGAACAGAGGGTTTTCTGCTGTTCAGGGTATTATTGATGATGTTTCGAAGGTGATAGGTCAACTTATCCAAAAACTCACTGCTTAAATATCCCAAAATGTTCCATTTTGAACGTCGCGATTCGCTTGCATATCATTGATATGCGGCGCTTTTCTCGGCGTCCAAACTGAAAGATTTTTGAATATTTAGGGAATGGGTTTTCTCCGCTAGAAGCGATTTAGTTTTTTTTCTTTTTTGTGTATTAAGCTATTAATAAAATCGAATATTTTGAAATTCTTAGACGGAATCAGTTTCACTGTCTGTAGAGCAGATGGTTAGGTCCGTTAGATTGTATACTGGGGAGCCCATCTTTTTTTTTAAACTTTTTTTGAGCTTGGACCGGTAAGCGGGACGTGTTAGGTCTTTTAATTGTATAAAGGCCTCTTGCGATTATCATGGTCAAAAAAAAAAGGTAGCCATTTAGCTACCTTTTTTTCTAGTTGGATTTAAATTTTAAAACTAATTTTTTTTAGTTTGACTAAGTAAAAATAGTCGCTCTTGGGAACGCAGTAAAGATTGCTCAGCTCTTAAAAGGTCAACGCCTATTGGGTTGGCTATTCGTTTTACAGCTTTATTTCTTGCTTCTTCTGCTCTTTTTTCGCTTATATCGTCCATTGTTTCAATATAAGGAACCAAAAGAGAGACCGATTCTTCACTTATATGAAGTATTCCTGAAGGAACAAACATAAGAGATCCTCCGTCATTACATGTAATGTTGACTTGGCTTGGATTGAGTTCGAATAGAGAAGGGGAGTGACCAGGATAAATCCCAATCTCTCCCGTTTTGCTGGTCACGCTACAAAAGGTTACTTTTTCAAATGTCGAATGTAATCCCTGAGGGGTTACAATCTTTAATGAATAGTCTTTTTTATCCATTTTTGCTTTCTATTTCTTTTGCTCTAGCGATAACGTCTTCGATTCCACCGGCCCATGCAAACGCTTGTTCAGGTAAATGGTCGTACTTTCCATCAATGATATCTTTAAACGATTTTACAGTGTCTTCTTTTTTAACATATTTACCAGGCATACCAGTAAACTGTTCGCCCACAAAGAATGGTTGCGAGAAAAACTTTTGAATTTTTCTTGCTCTAGAAACAGTAATTTTATCTTCCTCTGACAATTCATCCATTCCAAGAATTTTAATGATATCTTGTAATTCTTTATATTTTTGAAGAACTTGTTTTACTTCATTTGCAATGTTGTAATGTTCTTCACCAATAATTCTTGGATCAAGAATTGTGGATGTTGAATCAAGTGGGTCAACAGCTGGATATATTCCTGCTGAAGCAATTTGTCGTGATAAAACGGTAGTTGCATCTAAATGCGCAAATGTTGTTGCTGGTGCAGGGTCTGTTAAGTCATCAGCCGGTACATAAATTGCCTGAACTGACGTAATCGATCCTTTATTTGTAGATGTAATTCTATCTTGAAGTTCTCCAACATCGGTACCAAGTGTTGGTTGATAACCTACTGCAGATGGCATTCTTCCCAAAAGAGCGGATACTTCAGAACCAGCTTGTACAAATCTAAAAATATTATCAACAAATAAAAGTACGTCTTTTCCTTCGTTGTCTCTAAAATACTCCGCTTGAGTAAGGCCTGTAAGTGCAACTCTAAATCGTGCTCCCGGAGGTTCATTCATTTGACCATAAACGAGAGCTGTTTTATCAAGTACGCCAGATTCTTTCATTTCTAACCAAAGGTCATTACCTTCTCTTGTTCGTTCGCCAACTCCAGCAAATACTGAATATCCGCCGTGTTCCATCGCGATGTTTCGGATGAGTTCCATGATAAGAACTGTTTTTCCTACGCCAGCTCCACCAAAAAGACCGATTTTCCCACCTACTGGGTATGGCGCTAGTAAATCAACAACTTTGATTCCGGTTTCGAACATTTTTGTTTGCGTACTTTGTTCACTAAATGCAGGAGCGTCTCTTAAGATAGGTAACCTTTTTTCTGTTACTATGGGGTCGCCATAGTCAATAGCTTCTCCAACGACATTCATAATTCGTCCTAATGTTTCTTTTCCTACTGGAACCATAATTGGTTCTAGTAAATTAGTCGCACTCATTCCTCTAACTAATCCGTCTGTACTAGACATCGCGATTGCTCTTACTTGGTCATCACCAAGATGTTGCATTGTTTCGAAAATAATCGTTCGGTCGTTTACTTTAACTTCTACAGCATGACCTTGTTTAGGAAGGTTTCCTGTTTGGAATTTAAAATCGACTACCGGTCCGATAACCTGTGTAATTTTTCCTTGTGTAGTGTCCATGTTTTGTCGTCCTCCTGATTTAGTTTTGGGTAAATGCCCCAGCAACTATTTCTGATATTTCTTTTGTGATTTGTGCTTGTCTGGAACGGTTATATAACAACGTTAAATCGTTAATCATTTCACCTGCGTTATCAGTCGCTGATTCCATTGCAGCCATTCGAGACCCTTCTTCTGATGCTTTACTTTCTAAAATACCTTTATAAAGTCGGTTTAGAATAATTTCTTTTCCGACCTTGGCAAGAATACTCGTTTTAGATGGTTCATAGAAAAAATCCGATTTTGATACATCCGTGTTTGTTGTTTTCAATTGAAATGGAAGTAATGTCTCGTCCATTGTTTCAAATGAAACACCACTTAAATATTTATTATAAAACAACTTAATTGTTCCAAAATCATTTTTTTCAAATTTATCAATAACTGGCCCGAACGTGTCCATTGCATTTTTCGGAGTGACCGAATCAACAAAGAATGACAGGTTATGGCGAGTTTCAAAATTAACGTTTTTGAAGTAGGTAATCGCTTTGTTTCCTATTAAATAAGCGGTGATAGTTTGAGGGTCGGTTCTTTTTAAAAATGAATCTACATTCTTAAACAAAGACGTATTAAAGCCTCCACAAAGACCCCTATCCGAGGCTACAACAACAATCGCTGTTTTCGGTGAGGTTCCGTCTTTTTTAAAAAGAGCGGGAACGTCGTCAGAATCCATACGTGCTAACAGTTCATCTAAAATTGTATTCAATTCAGAAATATATGGTTTTGTTGCAGAAACGGATCTTACTGACCGCTTAAATTTAGCAGCCGCAACCATTTTCATTGCTTGAGTCAGTTTTTTTGTTTTTGTAACTGATTCAATTCTTATTTTAATTTCTTTTAATTGAGCCATAAAAGCTTCCTATTTTTTCTCAGTAAATAGAGGAAGAATTTCCTTGATAATTGAATCAAGTTTTCCCTTTATTTCTTTTGTTAAATTCTTTACAGATTCAATTTCGTCTAAAAGGTCTGCGTTTTGAATGGTAAGAACTGACTGAAGTTCTTTTTCAAATTCACCAACTTTTTTAACAGGAACGGTATCTAAGAATCCGTTAATTGTTGAATAAACAATGGCAATTTGCAGAGAAATTCTCAGTGGTTCATATTGTCCTTGTTTAAGAATTTGAATAAGGCGTTTTCCTCTATCTAGTTGGGATAACGTTGCTTTATCAAGGTCAGACCCAAATTGTGAAAAAGCTTCAATTTCCCAGTATTGAGAAAGATCAAGTCTTAACTGGCCAGCAACTTGTTTTGTCGCTTTGATTTGAGCGCTTCCACCAACC
>JABIQV010000146.1 GCA_018699495.1 bacterium
AAATACCTGTTTTCAGATTTCGTATGCCATAAATATCCCGTTCACCTAAACATACCTATTCTCAGATGTCGTATGCCATAAATATCCCGTTCAACTAAATCAACTAAAAATGCCTGTTTTCAGATTTCGTATGCCGTGTATATCTATACACAAATACAAATATGGAAGCAGTCATTTTTAGTTGGGCTGGATATAGTTAGGTAGTGTAGCCGAAGTTGCCCATAGACCTGAATTTTTGACACCGTTCCTCAATAACAACATCCACGTCCATTTTCTTATAGGCCGTTAAATCTCTAACAAGAATTTTTTTTATTTTATCTGCAGTTGCATCCCAGTCATAGTGTGCGCCTCCGAGAGGCTCTTCAATTACCCCGTCTGAAATACCAAGCCGAACAATGTCTGTAGCGGTGATCTTTAAGCTAGATGCCGCTCTATCCGCCTTTTTGGCATCTTTAAAAAGAATACTGGCACACCCTTCAGGTGAAATAACAGAATAAACCGCATTTTGCATCATATATAACTTATTTGAAACACCTATCCCAAGAGCGCCTCCAGAGCCACCTTCACCAATAACCACCGACACAACAGGAACGCGTAACCCTGTCATTTCTTTCAAGTTACGAGCAATAGCTTCAGCCTGACCTCGTTCTTCTGCTCCAATTCCTGGGTAAGCCCCAGGTGTATCAATAAATGTCACAATCGGCATATTAAAATTTTCGGCCATTTTCATTAACCGTAGTGCCTTGCGATAGCCTTCTGGATGAGGCATACCAAAATTTCGTTTAATATTCTCTTTTGTATCATGCCCTTTTTGATGCCCAATAATCATTACCCGATGTTTCTTTAAAAAACCTATCCCCCCGACAATAGATGGGTCATCACTAAACAACCGATCCCCATGCAACTCTATAAAATCCTTAAAAATTAACTTACATAAATTCACTGTATTTGGACGTTTTATGTGGCGGGCTATCTGAACTATCTGCGTAGGAGTTAAATTCGCATATATCTCTTCTTTCATGTGATTTGCGCGTTCCTCTATTTTTGCCACTTCTGCACTAAGGTCAATGCCTCCTGTATCAGCCAATTCTTTTAACTGCTCAATTTTTTGATAAAGATCACTAATAGGTTTTTCGAAACTTAATGAATATTTCATAATTAACTCTTCTTTTGTGGGTGTGGATTCAATAAACCAATAATACTAGACAAGGTAAACTTCATATCTTTTCGATGTACAATTTTATCTAACATTCCATGCTCCAATAAAAACTCAGACCGCTGAAATCCTTTTGGTAATTTCTGACGAATTGTTTGTTCAATAACACGCGGTCCTGCAAAAGAAATCAAAGCGCCAGGTTCTGCCAAAATAATGTCGCCTAACATTGCGAAACTCGCTGACGTACCGCCAGTAGTTGGGTCACACAATACAGAAATATAAGGCACGAATACTTTACCCAAACGATACAACGCCCCACTAGTTTTTGCCATCTGCATCAAGCTCATTATGCCCTCCTGCATCCTCGCCCCACCAGACGATGTAAAAATAATCACCGGATTCTTATTTTCAATAGCTTTTTCAATAATTAAGGTCAATTTTTCACCAACAACAGAGCCCATTGACCCGCCCATAAACGAAAAGTCCATAATACCAGCGTTCACTTGCTGTCCATTAATTAGACCCTCTCCAATAATAACAGCCTCTTTTTTCTTTGTTTTTGTTCTCGCTTTTTCTAACCGTACGGAATATTTCTCTGTATCTACAAAGTTCAAAAAATCAATTGGTTCTATTGGAACGACGATCTCTTTGAATGAATTTTTGTCGAAAATTTGACTAATTCTCTCTTCTGACGATACTCGAAAATGATAATTACATTCTAAACAGACTTTAAAATTAGCTTCTAAGTCTTTTAAATAGAGTGTTGCGTTACAGGATGAACACTTCACCCAAACATCTTCTGGGATATCCAATTTTTTGGCTACTTTTGCCTTATTATTATTTTCACTAAACCAATCCAATATTGACATTAATTCATCCCTAAGTATAAAATTTCTTGGACATAATATCGATGAAACAGAAATTATGTCAATCTAAGCCATTCAAGATGATAGCTTCTACAACGTAGCTTTCATCTATACTTTAGTAAAGTATAAATGAAAATTGAAAAAAAACTAAGGGTATTGGCTTAAATTAAACTTATACGATAATCTAACATTAAGATTATTTGATTAGAATTTAGTCGTAAAAAAACGACAATCAACGGAGAACTATTGTGGCAAATACAAAAACAGCAAAAGAAAACATACTAATTAATGAACGAAACAGAGTACGAAATCTTCATTATAAAACGAAACTCAAATCTGCACTTAAAAAAGCAAACTCAGCTATTGAAGAAAAAGCTGAAGACAGAGCAGATATTGTTAAAGAAACGCTAAAAACGATTGATAAAAGTGTAACAAAAGGTATCATTCACAAAAATAAAGCAGCTAGAAAAAAATCTATTCTTTCTCTAAAAAATAACGCGGCGTAGTTCTTTTATAAAAAACGAACGCTATCGTAGTAATTCACGAAAAATGAATGCGGTCCCTTTCACAAAAGGCTCTTCCAAAAGAACAGCCTTTTGTGAATAAAAATGTATCTTTTTTATTTAATTCGAAACCCAACCAAAGACTCAATCCATGTCATCTTTTTCTACAGTTCTTATCTAGAGTATTACTTATTCAAAAAAACAGATGTTCTTCCTTCGAAGATTCAATAAAAAGATTATGCAGCCAAGCCTCATAGCGGGTATATTACTATCAAAAGGAATTATCAATGAAAAAAAATAACGTCTCCATCTTAATCCTAGCATTTTTAATGGCGCTTAACCTTTCTACGTTCATCTACTCAACATCAAATCTATCAAAACAAGAAAAAACACCCTCCTCGTCCATAGCCAATCAAGATATCAATTATAAAACCATCCCTCGTATGAACATTGTATTTAAAACCCCTCTTATCCAAATAAAAAACACGACATTTAATGTAAAAATAGCAGACACTCCCGAACTGAGGGCAAAAGGATTAATGAACCAACCCTATATGTCCCCTTCAGATAGCATGTTATTTGTATTCGAAAAGCCAAAAAAGGCATCATTTTGGATGAAAAACACATACGTAGCATTAGATATTTTATGGATTAATTCATTAAAAAAAATTGTCGATATAAAAGAAGATGCCATTCCATTTACAACCATACCTTTAACACCAGAACATTACGCGTCATATGTTTTGGAAATCAAATCTGGGATGGTCAGAGAGTTGGGCATTAAAATAGGAGACACCGTAAAATTTATATATATTCCCTACTAAAGACATCTCTATATAAATACGACCTAGGATCCTAGTCGCTTGTAACGGGCGTCACAAGCAATAAATCACTGAAACCCTTGCACTAAGCCCGCAACATTACCTATATCACTCACGGGTAGCTACCCAATTCCCAAAGATAATTATAAACCCGTCCAGGTAGGTGTTCGTAAGAATAGAGCCTTTCCCGACGATAAGTGCCGATAACAAAGATTTCTACCGCTCACATTAGAAAGGTATTTCCCTTATGTATGAGGGAGCCCGTTGTCAATTTAAGTATATTAATGCCAATTCCTGATACCGGAATCATCAAAAAAAATCGTTAGTGACTTCTCATATCACTGATTATTGCGACAACGTTTCCCACCATAAAATTTAATTAGACGTAGTCGCTAAATCCTCAGAAATGATAACAATTCCAGCTCGAACAGGTGCCTGACTAGAATAATTTGGAATTTCATCATATGCATACAATCGATAATAGTATTTAAGGCCTGGTGTAACTGACAAATCTTCAAAAGACGATATGTTTCCAGAGGCAACAACTTCACCATCATTTTGGCTAGACGGAATTTTATGAGCTTTCCGAATAAGTTGAACACCTTGAAAGTCTCGATCTGCAGGCACTGTCCACGTAAGACGAATAAAATTTACGGGGTTATCAAGTGTATTTCCAGAAGGAACACCTTGAATAATCTCCGTTAACTTAAATTCACTAGGCGCATCCGGTCCTCTAGTATCAATGGGGGTCTCAATCACCTCTGTAGAAAACCCGCTTGCATTCCCATCAAGATCAACCGCCCTTAACGTGAAATAGTATTGATTATCATTTTCCAAGTCATACAATTCATAGGACGTTTCATTTCCTACCTCCACAACATGACTATATATAATAGATTCACTTTCCAAATTTTCGTCTACTTTTGAATAAAGCAATTGATACCCACTAATATCGCCATCAGAATTTGCCTCCCAAGAAAACAATAAACTATCGTCCCCATTATCTACACGAAACCCTTGAGGAATGTGAGGCGGATTTGTTATATCTGACTCATTTACCGCGCTTTCATCGTCATTTTGAAAAAGACTTCGTGAACAAGCTGTCCCAAATACTAAAAGAGCAATACTAATAATTAACGTAATTTTTTTCATATTTTTCTCCATCTTTAAGTCTGCCAAAATTGGCAAAAATTTTATGCTAAACTGTTTTCAAATCATTCTCAATTAAATATAAGTCTTATCCTTATCGAAATTTAAAAACAAAACTATATATAGTATACGAAATTTAAAACCCTCATACAACAATTCACCCAAAATAATATAATAAAAACTATTCAATGGCGTGATCTAAACTGTATTATTCGGGTTCAACAGAATTGAGACAATTTTAGGAAATGAGTATAATAAGCAAATGGTAAAAGCTAAACAAAAAAAACAACCGACAAAATCCTACAAAAAGAAAAAATCGCCTTCAACCCAACAATTAAGTAAAGAAGAGCGGCTAAAAAGAGAGCAGTTCTTAAAAGAAATGTGGGGAATCGCATTATTTTGCATTGCCACATTTATATTTATTTCAATACGCCTTCCCGCAACAACAGGTTTTGTGGGTTACTGGGCAATTGAAGTAATTGGTCATAATTTAGTTGGGAAATCCATTTTATATCTTCCTTACTTCCTCGTTTTAACTGCAATTTCCTTTTTCTATGGCCATTCAAAATGGAAGCAAACCATATCCGCCGTGAGTATCGGTTTCTTTGCATTTACTATTATTATGGAATTATCCACAAATGGTTCGTTAACCACATTCGCACCAACCTCATCTATTAATGCCGGTGGAATAATTGGACACACTGGACTATTTATTTTCCATAAAATTTTTGGGCTCTATGGAACCCTCGTTATTTTGGCCGGCTTATTTTTTGTGGCTCCCTTTTTAGTATTCAATGTCTCCGTCGTTCATACATTAAAGGAACTAAAATTAGTTGTGTCCAAATCCGATGCATCGGCTACCAAAAAAAAATCAGCGTCTAAAACCGTCTCAAAAAAAATATCTATTTTAAAATTTATGATGTATGCCCTATTTTTCACAACAAAAAAAGAAACATTTTTAATAACATCCTCATTACCCGCTCCAAAAATAAAAAAAGCACTACCCACTCCTAAAAAAGAACCCCTTTCACTAAAATCCTCTCTAGTAAAAGAATTCGAACTCCCTGATTTTGACATCGACCCTCTCACATCCATCTCTATAGACACCAAAAAACCATCCTCTAAATCTGCAAAAGAACCATTAGAAACGATACAAATCTCACCCGAACCAAAAATTGATAGTGAAGGACTAATTTCTTCAGATTCGACAGGTCGATCTCGAGAAAAACTAGCCCCAACAATTAGCCTACCTAAAAAATTAAAGTTACCTAAACTAACGGTAGAACCACCTCTATTAACATCACTAAGTAAAAAAGAATACGTTCTACCACCACTCTCATTAATAGCAGACGTTTCGAAGTTAACGCCCAACAGCAAAGAAAATTTAGAACGATATCAAACTCAAGCAACTATATTGGAAGAAACATTACAAAGTTTTAACGTAAATGCGTCGGTCGTGAATATCACCCCAGGCCCTTCTGTAACACGTTATGAACTCAAGCCTGGAGACGGTGTGAAAATTGCAAAAATAACCTCTTTATCAAACGATATTGCATTAAAATTAGCCTCAAATGACATCCGAATCGAAGCGCCTATTCCTGGGAAATCATTGATAGGAATAGAAGTTCCAAATACGAACGTAGACATGATTACCTTACGAACAATTATCGAAAAAACAAATTTTTATGACAAGAATGAAACACTTCTCTGTGGAGTTGGATTAACAATTACTGGTGAGGCTATTTGCATGAATATCGAAAAACTTCCTCATATTCTTATTGCAGGTGCTACAGGAGCAGGTAAAAGTGTCTGTATCAATTCTATTATTCTTTCCCTTATTATGAGATCCACGCCCGACCAAGTGAAGTTTCTAATGATTGACCCTAAAAAAGTTGAATTAAGCCTGTTCGAAGGTATTCCTCATTTGTTAGCGCCTGTCGTAACAAATGCCGATATGGCCGCTGCAACATTAAAAAAATGGGCGCTGGCAGAAATGGAAAACAGATACGACAACTTCTCAAAAGCTGGCGTTAAAAATATTGAAGGCTATAATAACCTTATCGTATCCATTCACAAAATGATGGAAACAGACCCAGAAAAAGCAAGAGAAACAATCAAGGAATGTAACCTCGACCCTGCAGATGCATTTTCAAATCTAGACCAAGCATCCATTGACTTACTTACAGGATCTGAACCTTCGGATTCCGTAAGTACAGATGAAGAACCCGAGCAGAAAAAAGACTTATTTATCCCTCAAAAACTACCTCATATTGTCGTTATCATAGATGAGTTAGCAGATCTTATGATGGTTGCGTCCCAAGAAGTTGAAACAACTATTTGTCGCCTTGCACAAATGTCCAGAGCGACAGGAATCCATTTAGTTATCGCCACTCAACGCCCTAGTGTAAATGTTGTGACTGGCCTTATAAAAGCGAATGTCCCGTCTCGTATTTCATTCTTCTTGCAGTCTCAAATAGACTCCCGCACCATTCTAGATATGGGGGGTGCTGAGAAATTATTAGGAAAAGGCGACATGTTGTTCTCGCCAGTAGGAAGTTTTAAACCTAAGCGTATTCAAGGCGTTTACGTAAGTGAAAAAGAAGTAAAAGCCGTCGTTAAATTTTGGAAAGACCAAGAATCTCCAAATTATGTTAAAGAAATTTTAGAAGTAACCCCACTTACGCCAGACAAAAAAGAGAAATCTCCAGATGACAGGGATGAATACTACAACGACGCAAAAGACATCGTTATAAACACCAAATATGCATCTACCTCTTACCTTCAACGAAAATTAAAAATCGGCTACAACAGAGCCGCTAGAATTATGGAAGAACTTGAAGCTGACGGAATAATTTCAGAATATGCAGGCGAGAAAAAACCTCGAACATTGCGATAACTTTATAGTGACGCATATATTCACATTAAATGTCTAATTCTCTAACAACGTCATACTCACTACGCAGACTCTTTCACAGATAATCTCGAACATGGTACATTACTTACTATGATTAACATCGGTTTTTTAGGAATGGGAATTGTAGGATCTGCTGCAGTAGAAATTTTAAACAATAATAAAGACATTATTAGCCACCGCGTAGGAAAAGAGTGCATTGTAAAGACTATCTGTGTCAAAGACATTTCCAAGAAACGCTCTGCTGACTTAAAGTCAGCGACACTTACCACGAATCCAGATGATGTAATCAATGATCCTGAGATTGATATTGTTATTGAAGTTATAGGTGGCGAATTTCCAAAAAAATGGTTACTTCAGGCCTTGAAAAACGGAAAACATGTCGTCACAGCAAATAAAGAGCTCATTTCAAAAGCAAAACAAGAACTCATCGATGCTACTCACGAAAAACAAACATTTCTAATGTTTGAAGCAGCCGTCGGTGGAGGAATTCCCGTTATTCAATCTCTATCTACAGCACTTGGTGCCAATAGCATGCAATCTATATTTGGAATTTTAAATGGAACGACAAATTTCATCTTAACTAAAATAGACGAAGAAGGAAAAGATTTTGATGTCGTTCTTAAGGAAGCTCAAGATTTAGGATTCGCAGAAGCAAATCCTCACATGGACATCAGTGGATTAGATGCCGCTTATAAATTAGATATATTAGCTGCCATAGCCTTTCAAAAAAACGTAGGCCTAGAACACATTTTTTATGAAGGAATTGAAACCATTCAACTCAAAGACATCAACAATGCTAGAGACCTTGGCTATAAAATTAAATTACTTGGAATTGGGAAAAAAGTTAAAAAAGGATTTGTTTTTAAAGTTCATCCTTGCCTCATTCCAAAAGCA
>JABIQV010000147.1 GCA_018699495.1 bacterium
AATTGGATTTTTAATTTGCACAACATGGTCAAATTGAAGACCTTTTTTTTTCGGAATGAGAAGCTGTCCGAGTAACTCGAATTGAAGATTCGATTGAGTACGTGTGACAAAGAAACACCGCGCATCTTTATACGATTGAAACAAGTTAAAATCAAAATAGGCTCTCTCAAAGGTAAGGATGCTGTCCGGTGTTAATTTCAACTTCATCTTTTTAGCAACGTTAACGTCAGCTTCTTTAGCTGTTTTAACGACATTAAATACCGGAATTTGAGATTTAATATCAAACAGGAAATGTAATGATATTCCCCCTTTTGTTCGTCTAAATTTAGCCCAATCAAGAACAGATGAACACAAATTAATTGTGCTTGAATCCAGCGCGTACAGCGGATTTTTGAACTTAAATAACGTCTGATGGTTTATGCTAGTGCATTTTTTTAACATCGACTAAAAAAGTGATTCATAGACCTGATAAGGCACGCGATTGTTGGCATCGCTAGGCGTTGAGCGTTTAAGTTTCTTTAAACCGATGGGGTACCACTTTGTTTCATGTTGCTCAAGGCCACAGATAATATCTCGTAAACTATCTTTTTTTCGTATTTGAGCATATAAATAAATAATAAATAGTGATTTTGTGGTGAAATGTTTTAAATATCGGTCAGATTTAAATGATTTTATAGTACCTTCAAATTCATGTTGCGGTAAAAATTGTAATAGTTCATTGTTCCATGACACTAACTGAAAAATTTACGTCAGGGATGTTAAATGACCAAATAATTTGCACGAATAAAGAACATGAACTATCTGCAATAGAAAGGTATAAACAAAACCGAAAACCCATTAATGACTATCTCGAAATTGTTTTTCCAAATCACAATACATATTTTGCTATTGATCCTAATATTAGTAGAGAACGGCAACTATTAGAAATCGATTATATTGCCAAATATGAAGTGGAAGATGTGCGCATTTTTATTGACGATATTGAGCAAAATAGCTTCAAATGGCAATTAACCAAGGGAATTCACAAGATTGATATTAGAGGATATGTGAATAAAATTCAGGTTAAAGACACGATTGGTATCACTGTTTTATAATATTTAAATTGATTAAAACAGCCTACACTAAGACGTCTAGTCGTTGGCGTCAGGATTTGGGTCGTCTATTAACTCTTCTTTAATTTTCATTAGATCGCGGAAACTATAATATCTACAGTTTGTAATGGGATCTCGAGTAACAGAAACTTTCCCCACTCGTTCCCATCGTTTAAGGGTAACCATGTTCACTCTTAATAGTTGAGATGCTTCTCTCACAGTAATTAATTTTTCATCATCTTGCATAATATTAACCTGCATTATCAGGTAGCCCGCATAACATTTCAAGGTATATATTTTAAATGGCTATCGATTTTGTTCTTGTATTAAAAGATTTAATCCACAAACTTTAGTTTAACCGTCATTAAGTTCCGTTGTTAAATTCCTTTCTTTTTTACATAATTCTTCAGACAACTTTTTTTAACGCATCACGCTCATAAATTACAGGGGTATAACACTTATTTAAAAACATTTAATCTGGAGCCTGCCAATTTGTATTGTATTACTCGCGTAGATGAGGACAATCCCAGTGTAAAACTCTATGCAACCCCGTTTGATCCAGAAAACAGAACAGAGGCAGACGAACGAATGGATAAGTACAAACACAATATGGGTCAATATCTAGCCTCTGCCGAAGGTGCAGTACGAGGAGTAATATGATAAGTATTGATATGTGCAAAACCTTACGGATTTACACACATACCAATACGTACTACTACTAATTTTTATATCTGTTTTTTTAAAATTAGTGGTCAAAAAAATTGGGGCAATCTCACATATAAGCCCAAAAACTTAGAATCAACAGGGCAGCGAGGATTACCATCTAAAACAGGTCCCTCCAAAGCTAATTTAAAAGCTAATTTAGCTGTCGTATCTAAAAGTGCCAAAACCGTTCTCTTTAAATATAATTCAAAATGCCTAAATCCGGATGGAGCAATATCTTTAAAACTTAGGTCCATTCCTTGGATTATAGATCGCCAGAGACAGTAACCCCCTGCCATTTTTTTTGAATCACCCCTAAAACTATCATCTTTAAAATAACCCGACAAAGTCTCAAGGCTCTCTTTAATCAGTGTAATGCCAGCCTTCCCGCCTTCATTTTTATAGTACGTTTCCCCTAAAGAACAGACTGTTGGACGAAGCATATTTTCAAAAAAAGAATCCGATGCATCAGAGAGAAACAACTCTTTCAAAACAAAATAAGAGAATGAGCCCTTACGTTTAGGGTCTATCAATACAATATTAACTCTAGCCTCACCGAAAGGTTTGACGGACAAATGAGTCGCATGACCTCGTCCGGGATTGGGGCTCCGATAGCCTATTATTCTACTAAATTCGCTTCCCTTATCAAGGCAATTTAAAACATCTTTTTTTAACAAAGCTCCTTCTGTGGTTAAATCTACAGATTTGTTTTGTAGACGCATACAAAATTCTCTCTCTGACGTTAAGTTAGCTATTTTATTATCTATTATAGGATCCATTAAAGATTTTAAATGATCTGGTATATAGTATTTATAGTCTCTCAAAAACTCCTTAAGAATAGAGACGCTCTTCAAATGGTTACTCCCTTCAAGCTTTAGGTCGAATTCCTTAAAAGGATCTGGAGATTTATCAAAGACTCCCATGCATAAAGGCATCATCACATTTAACCTGTCTCTTACAGATTCTGATATCGTTTTAATAATTTTATCAGACTTAGTCATCTTGCTTAGTACAACGTCATTACTAGCAGCCAGCAGCGAACGGCTCTTTATGAATTCAAGAATTTCGCTTTTCTTTTCTGTATCTGAGATAATCTGGGCTAATTCTATAATACGGCTGTCTTGGCCAGTAGATTCTAATAATTTTAAACAAATTGTTTCAAGAGCAATATCTTTATCACTGACCGACTCAAACTTCAAAACTATAGGAATCGCACGATCTACATCAAAGCAGAATGAACTTGAAACTAGCATTACACGAACCAACGTTCTTCCATGCGCAGGATCTATGATATTAGATAAACTAAGCCCCCATTCTATGTCTGAAATTGTATCGACTTTGTCTAAAATTAGGCGCCTAAGACTATTGGAACGACTAGCCTCCGTAGTAAATAAGTTTGATATCCTACATCCAATATCGTCTTGACCAGATAAATTGAAAACATCCGTCATAATACGAGTCAATAATAGATCTTGATTTAAACTCCCCACTATTGCCTTTGCACAATTAAAAAGCATACCCGCACGTTTATTTTCGTCTTTGATTTTATTCGCATTCTTAATCCCCCTTTTTTCTCCTCCCGGCGATCTTATTAAATGAGCTGAAATGTACTCAAAGGCAGCATCTCTAATGTCATCACAAGCAATCTGCGAAGCTAAACTCTCTGCCTGTGTAACATCATGGTTATATATATAAGACTTAACGCTATCACTCATACCTAATCCTATGATACGCGGATTTGTTTCATGTCTAGTGTTCGGGGTAGTCATTAAACGCATAATCTGACGAGTAGTTTTTTCTTTTGTAAGACTCAAAGGAATCTTAGATGCTATGTTTAAGGCTTCTTTTTCTAAGCCCTTAACTCTAACTGTTCCGAGGGCAACAGTCGCAAGACATTCGGATTGTTTTTGTTTATCAAAAGTTTTGGATACACATACAAGGGCCTTAATCGTAGATTTTAATATATATATATCTTTTATAGTCTCTGTTTTCTTTACAGCTTCACCTATCTTGTTGTCCAGTACCAGTTCAACGATAGCTTGAGTAATGGGTTTCCAGGAAACGCTTGCCTTTGGGCTTTCTTGAGTAATGAGTCGATTAAGTGGTTGAATTGGGTCCATTGGTATCTTCCTTTTTTATAATTATCGTTCAAAACACAAAAAAATTTCATTAAATTAAAATTCCCACGCCCTCATTAGACCATTTAAAGCTAAAAATAATTACTCAATTTTCTTTCTGTAAATTCAGTATCATCACCTGAGGCAATGTTAGAATGAGGTCGTAGATAATAAAAAATGAAATTTAGTTGTATTTTTTTCGATAACTATTTAAGAAAAATATAAAAATAAAATATACATAGAAATCAAGGAGAATAAAATGGATTCAATACGCACTCTACCAGGGCCAATTCCTACGGTCGAACAAAAAAAAACCGCCAAACCAACTGGCAGCTCAACTCAAGAGCAATACAACCCCGCTTTACCGCCCACACTCCCCATAGAAGATCCAAGCCTCCGTAGCTTAGGAGTAACACCCTTTAACCCTGTTCTAGATCAAGAAACGAATAAAGGTGCCGCTGCAGAAGTAGACGATGAAGATGAAAGAGCCAGACCTAATCTTCTATCAGCCACCCAAGGCGATGAGGGTCTGTCTACGTCAAGAGCAACTTGTACAGACATTGAGTATACGACGGGACTACGTACTACTTTAAAAGAGATAGACGGTGTCATAACCCAAATTATGGGAGCTAATAGGCTAGGGGTAACGTTTAATAACCTTATAGAAAGAAGATTTCAGAAAAATATACCTGTTGAATCTAGGTCTCCAGAGAATGAAAAGTTACTACGGGATTTAAAATCGCTTCCTAAACCACCTGAAATAACCTTTGAATTTTTAAAGGTGCATACAGATATAGTAAGCCTTTCTCAAATGTGTGATCCAAAAGAAAAACAGACAATGATAAATTTATTTGAACAACTAAAGAGACCCCTCTCAAAAAAAGTAATACTTCAATCTAGATTAGATCTAGTATCTACTATTAGTAAAAAAAGGCAGTCAATAGTTGGACGATTGTCTAGTAGCTCCCCTAAAGACACTACATTACAACTTCAACAGTTAGATGATAAAGCCACTCTTGAAAAATTAAAAGAAAACATCGCAGAAGAAATCACTTCAAAAAAAGTGGCCATTATAGACTTATTTCAAACGTTTGAGACAGACGGTGTTTTACAGGCCGGATTTTCCGACACCGCACATGAGCATATATTGACATTAGAGACTGAGGCGAAACCAGAAGAAGACGTTTTTAAGTATTTAGGGCCCCTATTAGAAGAGGAACATAAATTAAATGTGATGAGCTATCTTGAAGCTGAAAGAAAGGTACAAGATTTAGAAGGGATAGACGTTGCATGCGATGCAGAGGAGTTTACAAGACGTGAAGTAGAGATGAAGCTTCAAAAAGACAATGTTAAAAAGTTAGTGTTTCAGGCCAGGAAAAGTGGAATTCTTATGGATGTAAATAAAAAATCACTTAAAGAAGTGCAAGCCTTAAGAACAAAGCAAAATGAATTAACAGAAGCCATACACTCTTTACCTAAAGCCAGACCCTCATTTACAGCCGGGATTGTAACACCACCAGATAGTTCTCGTGGTGGTAGCCTTAGTCGAGCCGCCGAGCTTGGACGAAGCTTAGGTGGAAGGGTAAGTGAAAGTGTTGGGCGAAGCTTAAGTAGGCTTCCATTTTTTACAAAGAAAGAACCCACAAAAACAAAAGAAGGTTTAGAAGCGGCAATTAATGGTTGTGTCAAGACGCTCAATGACAACAAATTGAAGACATTAAAACGAAGCATACCAAGCAATCCGACAGCTGTACTCTTAAAAAACATAGTAACCGATCTAAGGCAAAGTGCAAAAACAAGTAAGTCCATCGAATCTCAGGCCGCCGACTTAATTGAAAAAAAACTACTTCCCTTAGTAAAAGAATACGAGAAGATCTGTCGTCGTGAGGACCCTAAAAAAGCCTTACAAAGAACGGCCTCCCCTGTAGAAGAGGGAGCTTCTGGCGGTGGCGGTGGCGGTGGCGGTGGCGGCGAGTACCATAACGGTTTAACTGATCTTTAATTTCAAAATATAGTAATAAGGTACCAGGTCAAAAGTACCGGAGCGACATAGCTAGCTCCGGTACCTTCTAAAAAAAGTCGCTCGATGTTAGAGAAACGACAAGATTTTACAGGTAATTTTTTGGATGAAGCTGCCGGAAAGCGCATAACTCTATATCACATGGAGGCGATATTATTATTATTATTATTATTATTATTATTATTATTGCGCCAACGACTACGTTAGGGCATTTGTCGTTTATTCCAACGGTGATTACAGATGCAGATGCAATTATTTTAGATTCTCAAGTTCATAAATCCATTCAAATGGCGAGTAATGTTGCAACAACAGGGCGCTGTTTTTTAGATTGTTTAATGACGGATTTTTTGTGAACTGAGTCATGTTTCCATCTGTCCCAATTAAAAGACATGGGATTCGGTTTACTATTAATTTAAATTTGTCCGATGAGGATGTTATTGGGTTTATTAAGTGTTTGGCGAAGCATTTTCATACGGTTTTAAGTGAACGTGCTTTAACAGTTTAAGATATTCGTAAGAATTTTTTTGTGGGGTAGAGGGTTAGTCGTTTTCTCTGAGTAGAAAGTCTGTTGTTGCTTCAAAAATATCCGCAATTTTAACAACATTTTCAAGGATGGGAGTGTAGTGTCCGTATATAACGCGGCTTCGGAAAGCTGCTTTCGGAAAGAAAAGATTAGAACCTGGACAATAAAAAAATGAACAATGTATTAGACCGACTTGTGGGGTATTACCATAAGCAACTGGTGTACAGTGAAGATCATAAGTCCTGTTAGGGCTCCGGTTCCTACGCTCCGGCACCTTTTCCTCTTTTTCGTTACATAGTGCGCCTAAAGTTAATTGTTAAAGGGTGGCACCTAAACCATAGCCTTTTTTTAATTGCTTTTTTGTCTATCTCTATGTTTAGGATTATGGGTTTAAGGGTATATGAATGACAAACGATATCAAACTAATTTCTAAAGACTATGAAATTAGTTTGAAAAAAAATCGATAACTAGAGAGGATAAATATAATGGACAACGGTAGTATTGGTAGTAATAATCGCTCAGCCTCAGTACCTCCTAAGTTAAAGGCATTTAACACAACTTTAACTAATAAGGACTCTATAAATGCTAAGACATTTTTTAATTTTTTAGATAGCTATGCTAAACCACATAAAACGTCTTCGTTCTTTCGTTCTAACAGAGACCCTCAAGATTTAATAACCATGGCAAACAAATTCACCCTACCCGACCCCAGGGCCG
>JABIQV010000148.1 GCA_018699495.1 bacterium
AATATAGAATTCAAATATTTATTTATAAATTTAGAAAAAATATTGAAATTAAAATATTTATATTAGATTATAATTAATTATTAAATCCCAAATTCTCTATTTACCCTCACCAAACCCCCCTTACCACTCAAATTTATAATATGTCGTCAGTTGTTGAACATCCAGACTTTGAATTGAAATATGATAAGACAAATAACTTTACTTTATTTCCAATTTTGAATAATGATATTTACCAGTTATATAAAAAACATTTATCTGTTTTATGGACTGTTGAAGAAGTTGATTTATTCAAAGATACCAAAGATTGGGAAAAATTAACACCCAATGAAAAAACATTTATTAGAAACATTCTTGCTTTCTTTGCTGCAAGTGATGGTATTGTATCCCATAATTTAGATATTAATTTCTCAGAGGAGGTTGATGTTAAAGAGGTAAAACTATTTTATCATTTTCAAACAATGATGGAAGATATTCATAGTGAGATGTATTCTGTAATGATTGATACTTTTATCAAAGATAGCACTGAAAAATCAAAAGCACTAGACGCAATTAATAATTATCCTTGTATCAAGCAAAAAGCAGAATGGGCTCTTAAATGGACTAACCAAACCGATAATTCACTACCAACTAGACTTCTGGCTTTTGTTATTGTAGAGGGAGTCTTCTTTAGCGGTGCTTTCTGTGCTGTTTTCTGGCTTAAAAAGCGTAATCTAATGCCTGGATTGACTTTAAGTAATGAATTTATTTCACGCGATGAGGGTCTTCATACTGAATTTGGGATTTTAATGTATAATAAATCTAAGAATCGCCTAGATGAAGAAACAGTTCATCGAGTTTTTAGAGAGGCAGTATCGATTGAAAAGGAATTTATAACTGAGAGTATTCCCTGTTCGATGTTAGGTATGAATGCCTCTTTAATGAACCAATATATTGAATATGTCTCAGACAGACTTTTAAGCAAACTAGGATATAATGCTATTTATAATTCTACTAACCCTTTCGAATTTATGGAAAATATGTCAATTAGTGGAAAAACCAACTTTTTTGAAGAACGTGTGAGTGAATATGCTAAAGTTGGTGTTGGCTGTGATAGAGAGGCAATGACATTTGAACTAGATGAAGATTTCTAGATTTTTTTAAAAGTGTTTTTATATTTTTGTATATACTTTTTTTTAAAAAGTGTTTTTTTTTAAAAAGTGTTTTTTTTTAAAAAGTGTTTTTTTTTAAAAGTATTTTTATTGATTACTTAAAAAAAAATTGAAATTCATTTTCTATTTAGAAGAAATAGTCATCATATTTGCAACAATGCAAAAGGAAGAGTCCCAGCAACCATCCGGCGAGGGTGTCTCGCTAAAGAATGAGCAACCATCCGGCGAGGGTGTCTCGTCGAAGAATGAGCAACCACCTAAGGAGGAGTCTTTTACGAACACTAGAGCCGATGATATTAAGTGGATGAAAGAAAGAGCTCTTCGTGAGAAGACTACAATGAATATTTTTATGTCACTTTTAAGTGATATGAATAAGTGCTTTCCTCAAGAAAAAGACCAGGTTGGAAAATTGGCTAGGTTGGCTACACAGCGTATGACACTTGAGGAAGCACATGGCCTTGTGGAAGTGTTTACACATAGTTTGCATTTTAAATAACTGCAAACAGACGTATTTAATTATTATTAATTAAAAAAAAAAACAGAAAACCCTACCTAAATTTATTCGTGGTTTTAGAAAAACGACCAAACTACAGCCTTAAAATGACGTAAATTTGTAAATATGATAAAAAATTGAATTTTTTTTTAAATTTAGGATAAATAATCATCATCAAAGATGTCCTCAGTGCAGGAACCCATATATCTTGGAACAGACGACGCAGACTATGACATCCCCCCGGGCACCCCGATTGTGTTCCCTGGTGTGTGTGGATGCATAGCCTTTGTCATGCGGTGCCCCGACGGCACATTCAAGGCTCGACATATAGCCGGGATGGACCTTCAACGGATAAACCCAGAGGCGTGGAAGATGCGCATACGAATGTTTGGAGCAAACCACCCTGAGAACGAAGGAACCGAATATAGGGTCGGAGCCCTTCTAAGCGACACTAAGGAAGCCGGGGCTGACAACACATATGTGTGTGGACCGAATGCCAACGACGTTGTTGCCAGGTACTTTGGTGTCACGAAGTTGCAGAGGACTGTCCGTGGTCCCGTGACTGCCACGTTCAACACCATCGAGATGACGTGGTCGGTCGAAGGTCCGAATGTGGAAG
>JABIQV010000149.1 GCA_018699495.1 bacterium
AAAATGCTATTGGAAAGTGGAGCACCAAGGGATGAATATTCGGCATTACAGTTCCTTGATCATGCTTCCACAACTAAACATTTGAGACCCGTAATAAGGATTTTGCGTACCTTCTGAATTTTGAAGCCAATTCGCACCTCGGTTATTATCAACCATCGGACATCGATACTTAGCTATTCGTTGGCCTTTAGGTCCTCCAAAATGAATAACGAGTCGTTCGATACTCACCGACAATTTTTCGAAAGAATGCCGTGCTTCACTAAGTGTTGTCGCCGATTGAATTGCTTTTAACGTATGAGCTAATGTTTGAGTTTCTTTTTCCCACAACGTTTTTGCATGGCCACTTAACGTGTTACCGTCTGTTATCAAGGTCGCCATTATTTGTTTCGAACTCTTTTTTGCTTGATCTAAGTCGTCGGTGCTTAATGCTTTTTGAATATCAAAATAAGTCAAAATAGTGTTATCTAATTGTTGCTTCAACGAGTCTGGAAGCTCCATTTTCCCCATCATTTTTTTGTCAATTTTTGAAGACATCTGATGACCTTTATTATCCATTGAGTCTTTAGTATTAGTTTGATACGACCAAATAATCCCGATACAAATCCCTATAATTACAACTGCACTTATACCTATTTTTTTGTTCATTTTATTCTCCTCATGTTTCATATTAATGGTTATGCCCTTTTATACTCTTCATCATGCTTGGTTTAGCCATAAGTTGCATCGCTGAATCAATTTTAAAATTACCCTTGCTAACAACGAGTTCTCCTTCTTTCAATCCATGATGAACAATATATTGATTACCAACCCGAAGCCCCAACACGATTTCCCGTCCCTCGTAGACACCTGGCGACGTCCCTGTAACATATACAACTGCACGTTTACCTGTAATAAGAGGCACTGTCGAAGGAATGAGTAGTGGTTTCTCATCATGGGAAAGTGATCCTAATCCCAAATCAGATGCTTTTTTAAGATTCATCCCACAAATCGAACAAGTCCCCGGTTTCGTAGACACTTCTTCATGGTGCATAGGTCCCACCCAAAGATCTTTAATCTCACTTGACCCAGTCACTCCATTAACGCCCATTTCGACCTGAATGTTAACGCGAGCAAGCATCTCTGGCTTAAGGGTTTTTGCCTTATTGTCGACGACTGCTCGGACTCTAACGATTCGGGTTTTAGGGTCGACAACAGGATCTACAAAAGTCACTATCCCTTTGAAAATCTGCCCTGGATACGAATCGGTCGTGAACGTGAGTTTTTGACCGTATTGCACTTTTCCAATATCGGATTCGTAAACTTCTGCGGATAACCAAAGTCTAGATAAATCGGCCATTTGATAAATTTTAGACCCTGTTTTGACATAATCTCCTTCAGACACAAACTTTTTAAGAACAGTGCCCCCTATTGGCGCGTTAATCGTTAACTGGTCAGTTACTTTCCCTGTTTCTTCTATCGCGGTAATCTGAGACTTAGATAATCCCCATAACCTCAGTTTTTCTCGCGTCGACTCAATTAGACCTTGAGATTGAGATCTTTTTGCTTCTAGAAGCTCTTTTTGAGCAACTAATAGATCCGGACTATAAATCACCGCCATATGGTCCTTTTTATCAACGTTGATGCCTGTGTAATCAATAAATAAATTCTCGATTCTTCCAGGAAACCATGCGCTAATCGTTTTAGTTCGCGTTTCATCAACCAATAATTTTCCATATAAAAACAAGGTTTCTGTCGCATAATCACGAATGACCGGAGTGACCTGAATATCGGCCAATTTTTCAGCCCTTTTTGATAGCTTAATTTCTGTCATAGAAAGAGCCCCGTCATCGACCTCATCATAGATAGGAACAAGATCCATTCCCATGGGGGATTTTCCAGGCTTGTCTCTTTTATAAGTAGCATCCATAGGTGCCTGCCAATACTTAATCGTTCGTTCCTTACGGGTAGGTTCTTCAAACTGAACGGGAACTAAACTCATGGCACAAACTGGACATTTTCCTTGTCCATCTTTTCTAATTTGTGGATGCATAGCACACGTCCATGTTTGATTTGACGAAACACCTTGTTTTGTCATTGATGCCGAATTAAAGAAATAATTCCCCAGTCCATTACCTATAAAAATAGACACAATAAGTAATGATACCAATACAATCCACATTTTTTTTCTATTATTAAACATCTTTAGTTCACTCCTTTCTCAAAAAATGAGTTTAGTTTTGCGTGTATTATATGCGTGCGATTAACCAGTTTTGCGTAATCCATCTCAAGTGAAAATAACGTTTTCTCAGATTCGAAATAATCTAAAAACGACGCCTTATCCACTTCAAATGCGTTTTGAAAACTACTTAAACTGAGTTCTGCATTTTTCAAAATTTCATCTTCGTAGAGTCGGACCATTTTCTGTGTCGTTTTGAGGTCAGATAACAACGTCACCAATATACGTTTCATATTATGTTGATTCTCAATGACTTGACTACGGTTAGCCTCGCTTAATGAGTCTGCCTCATTCACACTGGCGCTATTCCTTGAATTAAACCAAGGCAATGTCATTGCGAGTTGCGCGCCGTATTGATTATCCATACCGGAATTATCCCAATAGTCTACCTGCGCCGAAAAATCGGGAAGATACCTATCTTTTTCAACCAAAACAAGCTGGTCCGATCTATCTTTTACAGCAATAGCTTTTCGGACCATTAACGTATCGGACACTATCTCAGCGTTTGCTGAAGAAATAGTCGATTCCATGAATTTGGGATAGACAAAATCGATTGAAAGAAAATCAGTATCAGATACACCTAGCCACTTTTTCAGCTCTTCCACCAACATTACTTTTTGATGGGTGAGCTGAAGTATTTTTTCCTCCACCTTTCCTTTACTTACTTTTGCTTTTAAAATATTGGCCTGAAGTGTTTTTCCAGACCGATATTTGATGTCCGTAATATTGATAATATTTTCAATAATTTTAGCGTTATTTTCTGTAATGGTGATTAGTTCCTTATTTAATACCAGATTGTAATAAAGAGATTTTATCGAAAGAACAACGTTGTTTTTCACCATCAAAACGTCTAATCCAGACACAGATACTGATTTCATCCCCAACTCATATTTGCGCCCAAGCTCTCCTGGAAAAGGAAACGATTGATTTAAAAAAATTCTTTTTTGATCGTAAAAATATCCCGGATCTTTTGCAGGCATCCCATTTAACCGTAAGCCAAGCTTAAGGTCAGATAAACTCCCCATTTTTTCAGGAAGATTTCTAGTTGCTTGTAACACTTGATATTGAACGTTAATCATAGGGTTATTCTTCAACCCATAACTTACCGCGTCACCAACCGACTTAACGGATAGCGTAGCCGCTACAAGAACGTTTCCAGATATTAATATACAAATACAGAACAAAAATTTTATTAGTTTCATACACCCTCATTTCTTAAAGGACAAAAATATCCTATATTGACCAAAATAACGAACCCCAAAAATAGGAGCTCACTAATACATTAGTGAAGAAAAAGGTGTTTAAATAAGAAGACGAATAGGCTCAAGACACGTTAGGTGATTGGCTAAAATTGGAAGAGAGTCGATACTATGAATACGCACAAAAGTAGGAGGCGGAATTTGATTAGAAAAATAATTTCGTTGCGAAACAGGGTATCCAAGAACCTGTTTTTCCATCGTTACAGTCGAGATAGATTCGTTTTTTGCAACAGGCGCATTGCTATGAGAACAAATTTGACAGTCCGTTGACCCCGAATCGTTCATATCGCAAGAATCTGCTTTAGCTTGACTATGACCATCCATATTTTCTGCACTGGATTTTTGAGTATGGCATGAAAAGGAAGGATCAGAATGACCTGACATGCAGCTTTTACAAGAACTAACAGCAA
>JABIQV010000150.1 GCA_018699495.1 bacterium
TCACAGCAGTTTTTTAAATTAAAAAGAGAAATCAATGCTGCTGAATTTGTTAGAAAAACATTTCCTTTGTCTGTAAAGCACCTAGAAGAAGCATGTGCAGCACATGCGTTACACAAAAAGGTTGCAGGTAAACCTCACAGTAGTGTTGCTTCTCATCGTGCTCAAGTTGATATACCAGTAAGGCAATTTGGAATAACCGTTAATTTTCACCATGTCGAAGCAAGGTTAAGAAGCCAAGAAAAAGATCAAGATTTATTAACATTAATTAGAAATTTTCAAGATTTTAAAACTAAAGAGGCTATCGATGAATTAATAGGTGGCATACAAGCTAATTATCCATCTATTAAACGAGATGATATTCAGTTCTTTTATGATATGGAACTTTGCAAAACAGGCAATATAGGATCTCAGTTATTATCTGAAAAGTGTCCTGAAACTAAAGAAACGATGATAGAAAATTTAGCTGTGAGTGCAGCTAGTTTATTGAAAGCTAGAGCAGGAGAGTCCAAAAAAATAGTAGATGATTCTGATCGACGAGCGTGTTACATGCATCCTTTTGGTGAAAAATTAGACAGCCGACTTTCTGACGAAACACTGCGTTTTTTAAAAAGCTGTCCAAGACTTTTAGAGCGTGCTGATCAGCCACTGTATAATGATTTATGCTCGAATATCCACGATAGTTTATGTGATATTCGAGAGAGTATTATACCTTTTATCGAGAGGTATAATCGAGTTCTTTATCCAGAAGCAATCGCGCTTGAAGGGCATGATGATATGAATTTAGGAAACTTGATGGGAGATATCAGTAATGGTGAAATTGTTTATATTGATAATGGTGCAAGTATTGAAGAGCTAAGTTCAATTAATACGGAAATGACAAAGCTCTTATTTGCTTTTCCTCATCATGGTCATTTAGAAGCACTTTATAAAATGGACCATTCAGTAGCTACGATGGACACAGACTCTACGAATTTAAAGGATGAACTTCTAGCTTTAAAAAAAGTATTTCTAACAAAGTTAGAACAGTACATACCCCAAGAGGTAAAAGATAAAAGTCCACACCTACTATTGCAGGCAAACTTTTTTTCAGTTGTACAGCATATTTCAGACACAGGTTTTGTTATTCAAAAACAAATTGCACAAACAATCGAAGCGCTTAGTCAAGCGGAGCCAAATGAAGAAAAACAAAAATTACAAGAAAATCTTAAGAAACTTATTGACCGCTGTTTCATGAATATACAGGTATATCAGGAACAAATAGAGGGTTGTAAAGAAATGGTCGAACAAACTCAGGCACAATTACAATCAGTAGATCCTTAAGAATAGCTGCCTAAAATAATTTTATGCCTTAAAAATAGGACCATATTTTAGATTTAATGTAGAATGACCAAGCATAAATTCATGAAATTAAGATAGGAATATGACTAATTTTATCAATTGGTTTAATACGACAAAACTTCCTTGCCTTACAAAAGCGAGTTTAACGCATTTGTATTTTGAAAGCATCCATCCTTTTGAAGATCGAAATAGTAGAATTGGAAGAGCGCTCGTTAGAAAAAATAACTAACGACCGACAAAAAAAAGTCATTAATAGGGTTTTTAAAGAAGGGTGAGCTGGATTTGAAGGAGGATTGAGTTCTGAAAAATATAGACGAATTACAAAAACATCTCGAGCAACTGCCACAAGAGATCTACAAAAACTAGTCGGACTCAATATTTTAAAGAAATCTGGGCATTTAAAGAGTACGCGTTACACATTACTACTTGGTTAATAACTTCCCATTCAACGAAGAAATATAAATTAATAAGTACAGACGCAAGGTCATAGCACATAATTGGAGAACTAAATTTAATACAAAGGGGAGGGTTGCAATATCAAACCCTTGGGGAATCAACATACACATGGACCAATACCCTAAACTACCTAGAAATTCCTCTTCTTTTAAAAATTAACGTGACGAAAACAGTAGGGTTTTACACCGGCGGATTCGCCTCAAAATTACTTAATGCAAAAGTAAGGGTAAACGGCCCCCCAGATGTCGATATAACAGCTCTTATGCAAATCAAAGAAGATTACGGAACAATAGTAGGAATCAATTATACTGTAAATCCATCGTTCTCATTGGATCTTAGGTTGGTACAAAGTCAATCGTCACTTAATTCTGATTCTGATAGATTCAATCAAACAGTATCATAACGCCAGTTTAAACGGGTATATTACGTTGGGTAAAAATAACCTATCCAACGTAAATAGCTCACTATAATTATCTTGCTGTATTTACTATTCCTCCTTACCTGAGTATCCTTTCGCGATATGAAAAAAATAATCCCCTTATTAGAAACAACCATTTTTACAGAAGAAGTATCAGCTATAAAAATCAAGCCAAGAAACTATCCAAGGCCTAATCGAGACCCTTTTGATACAGATCTTCTTCCAACAGGAAGCTTTCCTACAGATTGCCAAACAATAACAAAAAACGACATTAAAAGAGGGTACATCGAACCGAAAATAAAGTCTTACACCACAAAACAGCTACTGCGTAAATGTCTTTTAAATCAAGCCAGCGACACTCCAGAATTTGTGTTAGCTCTTCTTAGAGGTAGAGACTTTCAAGATACCGAACTGGATCACTATAGAGAGGCCGCTCTAAAAAAACTAGTCAGAAAAGAACAAGACCCTGATAAAAAAAGTGGTTTTGCCGATGACTTAGAGAAGCATCAGTCCTGTGTTAAAACAAATGAAACGGCTATGCAATGGAATTTAAATCTGTTTTTACATAAAATTATTGAGATTGCGTACCAAGACAAAGATATTTGTAACACCAATTTTAACTTATGGGAAAATTTCGACCAGTGCCGCCAGGGAATGAAAAAATCCTTCTTACCGATTCTTAGACTTTCTCTTATTTTCAGTAAACTAAAAGAATCCGATATAAAAAAAGTAGTTAACTTGGCCATGAAAATTGACCCAATTAAAACCTATAACTATTTCCTTATGATATCTACTATAGATTTTGATACAAGCTCTTCCGAAAAACTTACCCACCCCATTTTATCTTTTCATAAAAAATTTCAACACCCCGCTTTACTTCCATCTTTAAAAAAAGAATTTCCATTCGATTGGAAAATAGCATCATTTTTCGATACCGAATCCAGTTCGTCCAAAAACAGCCGTTCTCTATCAAGTACCTATTTACAAAAAAAATATAAGGCTCATCTAGCCAACGGTATAAACTTATTGATTACCGATGATTTTGACGGTGCCCGGACAGAGCTTGTACAGGCAAAACATTATGGAATTGGAGAACCATCTTCTTACGGATATATCTGCCTGTCCTGGCTGTTACAGGGCGATATACAAAAAGGCTTAGACCTGTTACTAAAAGAAACCGAATGTTTTCTATTGAATAGAAACCCAAAAGCACTTTTAGATGACTATATAGCCATCATGTCCGAAAATATTTCCCTTAACAAAACGCACACGCCATTTAGAACAACCGATCGTGCCCAAAATAAACTTTTGAAAGCAGTATTGAAAACGTTTAGATCTCAAACTAAGAAAGCCAATTATTTCTCGACAATGATCCCTCTTTTAAATCAATGCAATGACAGCATGAAAAAAGACGCGACTGTCATCCCGATGGTATTTCAAATTTTAAAATGGATAAAAACAAACACACTATTTACCGATGATATGTTCGAAAATTTGGAGAAAATTCGTGAATCATGTCAAACGCTTTCAGTACTTCTATCCGTAGCCTATGCGTGTCTGTCTAAGACAGATAAAATAGATGCGAGACTAGAAAACTTATTTGAATATTCAAAAGATGATCCAACAACTCTTCTTATCACCGGATTTGAACTTAAGTTACAGCCGCCGAATACATTAGGAAGGAAACTAGAGGGTCCGAAAGTGGGTCCAATCGTCGCGTTTCAAGACCACCCTAAAGGAGATATTTTAACGGAGTCATCTAGACACGAATTTGCCGTAGAAACAATACAAATGGCACATGATTATTTAACATCACTCGTATGTATTAAATGCGACTTTAAAACCTTTTTTGATCCCACTCAGTTCGATTCGCCAGTTTTTCCTGAAAATTCACAATTTGGCGCTTTTTTGTTAATAAAAGACATACAAAACGTAATGAAAGACAAAAAAAAAGATACCCCCCACGATCAACTCGGACTTCAATACTTAAAAGCCTACTTATCCATAGATACCGAAATAGCCACCTACAGAATAAATAAACAGACGTCATCTTGGGCAACATTTTCAGTTACCAGGTTTCCTGAACGTATCTTTGATTTTAAATCTTCAAAAAGATTAAAAAAGTTCATAAATCCACGTTACTTTATCCCTTCGCCTGATTGCCTTAAGAAGCTTCCAGGTAATATCGCCGAACGATTAAGTGAAGAAAGCGCAACAAAGTCATTCTCAACTCCTTCAAAAACCACTATATTTCATGCAAGACTAGCAATAGCAGCGATAGAAAATCGAAAAGGAGCGCAGGCTAAAATTTGTATCCCTGTAAACGGAAGTCCTTATTTGGATATAGCTAAAGAAGGCACGCGATTATTTGGTTGGAGGCAACAAGAAACATTTGAAGAGTGGGGGCTCCGA
>JABIQV010000151.1 GCA_018699495.1 bacterium
ATTAATTTTATGTGGGGTTGTGTGTGTGAGATGGTGCTATTTCGAATGAAGGAAAGGACAACGGGAGAGAGAGGAATGGGGATAGCAAGACAGGAATATGTAAGGCGATTGCCTTACATATTCCACACAAACGAGGTTTGTTTGCCTTGTTTTAATCTAGTGATAACTAGATTAAAAGGGATGATGATCTCGTAAACTCGACATCAGATAATTAATGAATTTGGGGAAAGTGGTGGATTTTTAGCGTTCTAGGTCTAGGTCTTTTTTTCGTTTGCCAAACGTTAACGAGTCGTCCAAGAAGAACCCTTTAAAGATGGAAGCGTTTGATTTCGAATAGTCCCTAACAAGTGATTTAAATAAGTTGGAATTGTGTTCTTTCATCCATATTGCTTTTGAATTTTTAGTTGGGGTTCCTTTAAATTTTACAGGTGAGTCTTTGATGTCTTTACCTCTAAAATATTTGGGAGCATTCATGGAAATGTACTGGCCTTTTTTGGAAAAGGGTATCAGATATATATGTGCATGAAGGTGTTTTTTGTCGTCATGAATGGAATACATATATCCAACTTGGTCTCCTTTTTCTAAGAATTTTCGTTGAAAGTTTCGCATTGATTTTTCAACAAGTTCATTTAAAAAATTGGTTTGAATTTCCCTGGATAAGAGGCTCATTTTTTTAGGATTTGGTGATAATATAATGGGTCGAACGCCTACATATTTGGAGCTTTTTTTTATGGCAGATTTATTTATAATAGTTCGCCATTCTTTTAGAATTAGTCTTTTTTTATCCAATTTATTTTCTATAGAACCATATCCTTTTTGATATAAATTTGTCCGGAAATACCCTCTTACTTTTATTGTAGAATGAATTGCTTTTTCAAATTTATCGTCGCTATCTTTCACGCTTTTTCCTGGTAATTTTTTAATTTCGTTTAGTTGTTGAATCTCTTCTTCAGATAGTTTTTTCGTGATATTTAGAGGGTCTAATTTTTCTTCTTTTTCCTTAGCTTTTAATTCGGAGATTCTTTTTTTGCTGAATGATGTCTCTTTTTCAAGGTAGTTAACCTGAGCCATATTCAGCGTTTTAGACCCAGTAGTAAACTTTGTAATCATCTGTTGTCTCTAAGTTTTTTATAGATATCGTCTATGTTAGGACGCTTAGGAGGGGCCGTTGGCTTGTCGGTAGTGGTGACATATTTCGATAGTGCTTCCTTTTGTTCTTTTAGTTCGCTGTATATGGTTTTGAAGTAAAACCCTTCCCCTCGTTTCATATCACTTATATGATCATAAGCTTCTTCCGATTGGGCAATTAAATTATTTATTGTTTTCTTTAATTGATACATTTCTTCTTTTTGAGACCTTAAATCCGGCAAAATAATGGATAGGTTTTCTAGAAATAGATTGTTATCGACATCGGATTGACTTGATAAATGGGCCTTTAATATTTCGTTACACAACGCCGACTTTGACGTTCCTTTTTTTTTTGCCAGTTGAGTAAGATTTTTATCTACTGATGGATCTATTCGAAATGTGTAATTTTTTTTCATCTTATATCTCCTTTTAACCTATGTGTTTGTATTTTTTATTTCTGTAATACGGAATAATATTTTTTATGTATATCGGATCGTTATTTCCTGTTACAAATATGGCGTCGTTCGAATTTAATGTTCTAATTTTTTCAGGGGATAATAGTGGTTTATCTTCTCGCCTAGAACTTTCAGAGGAATCTAATACGCTTTTCGATTGTTTGCTTTGACTGAGCGCTTCTTCATTTTTTTTGCCTAATAGTTCAGATACATATTGCGCTGATTTAGTTCCTAATCCTGGGTAGAACAGCTTAGAAACCGTTCCTCCAGATAAGATACTTTCGGCGTGTTCTTTGTATACGGCTTGAAATTGGTTTAAATCTTGCAGGACGGTTGTTATCGATATATTACGTTTTCTAGCGACATTAATAATTTCAGAAAAATTAGGGATTTTTCCAATGTTCGCAAATTCTTCCAGGATAAAATAGAGGGGTAATCCCTCTTTATTATTAATTCCAAATGAAAATATTTGATTGTAGAAAAGGCTCAAGAAAGGCGCGCTATAGGAAATTTTATCTTCAGGAATAATGAGATAAAGCACACAGCGTTTGTTTCTTAGCATTTTAAAATCGACCGTATTTTTCTGAGTTGCGGCGGCAAAATTTTCATCTGAAAAGATGGATATTGCTGCTTTTGCTGTCGCTAAAATCGACGCTCCCGTTTGTTCAGAGGATTGTCTGTATAAAGAATATTCTTGTCGAATAATTCGTAATCGTTCCTTTTTTTGTTTGTCATCCTCCTCGGTATCGGTTTCGTTTTTACCTAATGAAGCAACAATTTCGTTCAGTTCTTCTTTATCAAGTGACAAATAATTTAGTATTTCTGAAAATGTTGGGATGCCTTGTTCATTTGCTAAAAGGATCATTGACGTCAAAAGTGTCCCACCTGACATTGACCAAAACGGATCACTATTTCCCTCTAATTGAGTGGTTAACGTTGTTGCGATTTGTTTGGCTTTTGAAAGGGTATTGATTCCTTCCAACGGATTGAATTGTTCCGTCCCTTCTTCGAATGGCGCGAGTTTTATTATCGAAACATCCTTTGTTGTTTCTAATATGTTCGCTGTTTTTTCATGAAGCTCGCCTGAAGGATCCGTAACAATAATTGAGTAGTCTTTTATTTCTAGGAGATTTGGAATGGTGAATTTTGTCGTTTTCCCGGTTCCTGTCGGTGCAACGATAGTCAAATGTTTAAAGGATAAGTCCTCAGATAGTCGACTATCATTATATAGAACGAGCCCATTGTTTTTTTTTGATATTATTTTGGTAGTTTTCCAGAAGGAGTTCCATCTCATTCCCCGTTTTTTCGCGATATTTATTTTTATTAGTATCACAGAAATTTGAAGGATGATGACGAAACCGCTGAAAAGAGATAGAGAAATCAGTGATGTTTCCAAGTTAGGAATAATTGTATTATAAGCTAAAATCAACGGTTGAAAACGGATTTTTTTCCCGGGAAGGGTCGTTAGATAATAGAACGCTGCCAAAATACAAAGTAGAAAACTATATACCCGTAAGAGCACGGCAATCCAATATCCTTTTAAGTTAATTAGGCTGAAAATAGCAGCCAAAGATAGTAATACTGCTGTACCGATTATTTCATTTGTCATAGTACGTTTTTAAATGAGGTGTTCATTCTTTTTCCTTTTAAATGGTTGAGGTCAAATCGATTAGAAAATCGGGTCCATGGGTTAAGGGATAACGTGAAATAAAAGGTGTCTCCAGGGGATTCGATTTCAAATACATATAACGTTTTAGTCGGTGTTAAGTTAAAACTTAATGTCGGTTGGTAGACGCTTTTTGATTGTAACGTTTCCGAAATAATAAAATCTGAAAAGGGCTGGACTTCTAAAAATATGGACGATTTTTTGTCGAGGGAATTTGTTGTTTCTAATCGTTCGACTGTGAAAAGATATGTCCCTAAATTTGTCTCAGTCATATTTAATTGCTTACAAGAAATTAAATTATAAAAGGTATTCTGTTGTTTCACTTGAATGGTTTGAGAAAACGGTAACGTTAACGTGTCATGGGTCACCATTGCATCAATAAGCGTGTTTTTTTGCTTTAGAGACGCCTCTTGAAGACTAAGTTTGCGTTGTAATTTTTTGACGGAAGAAAGAGGCTGCTCGGATTCAATTTCAAATTCAATAAGTTGATTTGCGTCGTCTTCAGTGGAAATAATTGTCTCTAAAATTACAGAGAATCCGTTTTCACAAATGACATGAATATTAGGACCTTTTGATGTAGAGGCTGTTAAGGCGGTTAAGACAAAATAGGTTTCACCTATTTGTTTGATTGTATCTAATACCAGGTCCTTACCTGGATTTATTATCTCTTTAATAGGGTAGGGGAATCGGATCACAGTCGCTATTTTTTGAGAGGTATAGACGTAATAATTTGTTCCGGAATAGCCATCAATTTTCATGATTTTTTTTCCTTTTACCTGCGATTTACCATATCTTTTTTTGATTAATGTATCTGGTACGGTTTCCGTATAGTGAATGATTGAGTCGGCATGTATGGATTGTCCGCCGATTAATAGTAGGATAAAAATTAATAATTTTTTCATAGGGATACTCCGTTATAAAAGAACACGTTAAATGCCGTATCCTTTTGAATGATTAGATGCTTTGATGTCGTCGGTTGGATACTTGGTTGAGCGGGAGTCTGTCCCGATAAGTAGCTTAAGGCGAGTGTTTCAGATATATTTTTAACCTCATTAAATAGGTCACTTAGTGGGTTCGATATATTTGTTACGGGGAGTCCATCCAAGTCATTTGATTTTGCGATGGCTTTTATTGAAATGCTTTCATTGTTGTAAATGAGAGTTGTGAATTGGATATAACATCTATTATCTGTAAATGATGGCCGTCCCAAAAGTTTGCCTGTTTTTAATTTCCCATCTAAAAGAACAGCTACAACAATCGGTTGTTTAACTGTTGCATCTATTGTTTGTGATAACACCGCACGGGAAAATGATGCGGGATGGATCATTGTTTTCTTCTTGGGACCTTTGATTGATGGCGATGCAAACATACTTTCCGATGAATAGAGCTCTTTTTTATTAGAATCCGTTCTAGCATGTTCGGTAGTTGCTTCTATTTTGATAGGAGAGGTGTCTTTGACCATCACTTTTTGTTTCTTTCTTTCTTGGGATGGTTGGTGTTTTACTAGAATGTCAGAAATAAATGAGTCAGACACGATTTGGATAGATGGTTGAGCCATACTATCTTCCTTGAAACTGGATGGCGGGTTAGCCCTGAATCCATGACTATTTGTCGACATCAACTCTTCATTATCAGTAAAATAACTGTAGGACAGGATAAAAATTATCGCGAGAATCCCTCCAAAAATTAGAGTTGCTTTGTTTTTCATAGTTTTTCCAATTCGTAGTAAATGGCTTTAAGACCATAAGGGAATTCTGCTGTTCGAGTGGGTAGTTTTTGTAGTTCTAATTTAGCTATCAATGGGACTTTTTTGGAAGGCGTTCCCGGATGCAAGGTATAAGATAATTGGCGAGAGAATGATACGCGGACTGAAATAAGGTCACTTGTCGTATCTTTAAAATCTATCTTTTTAAATTTTGTTGTTGTAGATATTTTTTGGTCGAAAATATTTTGGACAAACGACGCTGTTAAGAGCTTATGTCTATAATAGGATCTTAAATCCGGACCCATCATATTTAAGGCAATAGGTATCGACTCTTCGATTTTATAAGAATCGAATAAGTTAAGATGTCGTATAAAAGACTTTGTAAAATTTTCTACGGTAATAGGCCCTACAAAGGATCTGTTCTCGGTCATTATTGTTTTGGCGGTTAGATCAGATTCTAAAATTACAATTGGTCGCGTTTTCTGAAAGGTAACGACCATTAGACTTATCATGCAACCGATTAAACATATGCTTAACAGTCCGATGATAGACTTAAGAATGAGGTACTGGCTTTCAAATTTTCCCGGGGTTATTAATTTTTCCATTTCTTTTATGCTCCTTTTTCTATAGGTTTATTTGGTTTAGGGGGAGGATTTCCTTTTAATGTGGACAATGCTTTACCCCCTGCCCATTTTGCTATTCCTCCGACTGCCTTTGGTGCGTGTTTGGTTAACAAAGGTGGCACGAATTTTATCGCAGCGGACATCATTCCTGTTCCGACGGTTAATGAACTAAAGTCTGTTCCGGAAAAGATTGTCGATGCGATAAATGGAATTTTGAGTAACCCCCATAAAAAAACTGAGATGATAACAATAAACTCAACGGTAAAACTGAAGGCACTACTCGTTCCAGCGATAGCGAATACCACGTTATCGAGTGCAAGCATAAACCCCGCTAATATGATTGGCCACGAGGCAACTTGAATAATTTCTTTGACATAACTTTTGTATAGATTCCCTGAATATAGGGGGTTAATTGATAGGCAACACATTATTGGCGAAAATAAGAAAAATAGGGTGAGTAAAATGTATCGCCACAACCCTATTCCATAAAAGGCTATCGTTGCACAAATTTTTAAAGTGGACGCGATTAATTGGGCAAGTTGTAGATGGAATACCGATATTTCTGGGACTGTTGTTCCTAGATAAGCATTAGACCACGCTGCCATTTTTTCTACCGGATATATTTTGTCTGCTATATTATTTGAAAAATAGAGAATAGCCGAAAAAATGATATGAAAATAAATAATATTGAGGCCAAGGAGTACAACTTGAGATAGTATCTTTCCTGACGGGAAAAATTGGCTTTCACCACGTATTATTTTAATGTATTCCCATCCAAACGAAATAAGTATATTTAAACCAAAAAACAGGATGATCCAATTTTTAAATTCATTATGATAAGGCGTTATAATAGGAACAATTGTTGACGTAAATCCGGCACCATCGTATTCAAAAAAGTTAGTTATCTTAGCCACATTCTTACCCTCTTTCTTTGATTTTCAAAGTAATTTGTCGTAGATGACGTCCCAAGAAATGCATCTAGGGATTGTTTAGCTATTAATCTAGCTTTTTCATCCCGTTCAATTTTTTGGACAAGCTTCTGTAGTTTGATACCGTTTTGTCTTTCAATGGCTTTAATATGGGAAAGTTGATTGGCAATTTTAAGTTGTGCGTCTGCTTTAAATTGGTCTAACGCCTTTTTATTAAGACCACTTATAGAGGATTTTTTAGTGGCAAGGTCCTTTAAGTCGTCCTTTAACGTTAAAGCTATGGTCATGTCAGCGGTTGAGAAAATATTTGACAGCCATTCTTCGCCATCACTTAGTACATCCGTACCAATCCAAGGTGATATATCTGTAGATATCCCTTTAGTTAGGTGATAATTCCGTTTCATTTCATAGATATCTTTTGCGTCTATATCTGATATTTCAGTTACGATAATTTTTAAATTATCTCCGTCACTATCATCCAAAAATTGGTTAATTTCATTGAGTCGTTTGGAGTCTTCTTTCGAAATGAATTCAAGTTTTGATAGGATCTGATTCGTTTTAACTAACTCTTCGAAAAAAGGGCCCACTATAGCTTTGGTTTCCGAATAAATTCCGGCGACGGATTGGATCATGTCCATAAAAACAAACGCCTGCACATTGGAACTAAAAACGAGAGAAAAGATACTTAAGGATAGAATCATTTTTTTCATGCTTATAATGCCTCGGCGACTTGCATGGATTGGAAATCTCTTGAGAACGTATCTATCTCAGCTTTATTAGGTGTTAATTTCCATACAAACGACCCTTCATTTGTTAGTTTTACAAATATTTCATTAAATTTTTTATCCACTCGTTGTAAATTAGTAACCGACTCTTGTTCCTTCTCATTGATATGAATGTCAGCTAATCGGTCGACGTTCGCTCCCAATTGTAGAATGAATTTAACGGTTGAATTTTCAATAATTCCACTCGAACAACTACAGGATAGAAAGTCATTAATACTTTGAGAAATGGATAGGATTGTATTTCCGTATTTTCGTGCGGTTCGGTATTGGGAATCAATCATTGTTGCTGCAACAGGTGTATTTAGAAAGGACCAACATTCGTCATAAATGACAATTTGTCGGTATCCTTTTTTAGATAAATTAAGCATGCGATCGTCGATAATATCCTGAATAAGAAAAAAGTAAATGGATTGTAATTTTGGAAAATTTGTTAACTTTGTTAAATCAAACGCTAGTATCCGTTTGTCGATAGGAACTTGGACCTTTGAATTAAATAGGGCGTAATATTGACTCTCTGGTTTGGCAAAAACAGATAATCCTTTCAGTGCTTTTTGTCTGAAGGCCGCATCTTCATGGGTAGGATTTTCTAGAATCTTTTTTTCTAGAAAAAAATAAAAGGTCTCGACCGTTTTTGTTTCGGTGTCCGATTTGTAGAACTCATTTATTAAGGATGATAGGGTGAAAAGACTGAGTTCAGACGGCGTTTTTGAGGTGTCGTCGTCTATCATCATATATAAAATATGCTGGAGTCGGTACGTACTCGTTTCGTCCAAATTTTTAGGGAATAAGGATAAGGATGAGGATCCTTTTAAATCGACATCGACATAATATGAATCTTGGAATTTATCGACAAGATTTTTGTAGGACCCTCCTTTGTCTATGATCGTTACTAATACCTTATCGTTTTGTTGGACGATATTATTTAGCAACCAATTGACGAGGAAGGATTTTCCACCTCCAGTTTGGCCCACAATTAATGAATGGCCGCCTTTTAGAGACGGGTGAAAGAAAGAAAATGGGACACGTTCCCCAGTCCTTTTTTCTAAATAAATTGGAGGTCCGGAATTTTTTGTTAATCCCGAATACCCTTGGTATATAGGTATGAAAAGAGGAAGAATTGATGTTTGAATGAGGTGATTCCTCATAGAATGTGATACATGAGATGGAATAAATGCAAGCATGTTTTCTAAGTGCGCATAGTCATCGATGATGAATGTTAGATTGTATTTACTATTTAAATCATTTTTTAGGCTATTTGCCTGTTTTCTACTTTCTTCTTTTGTATCGGCAGTTACTTTATATACCATAGAAACAATCGGAGCGGTTTCGTCTGATAGCGCAATACTATGAATAGCCTCATCAAGTTCTTCTATCGTATTTATTGCGCCTAGTTCATCGGTACTTTGCACATGTCGATTAATGAGCTGTCTAAATAGACCGGTCGTCATTTGAAGGAAATGTTTTTTCTTTTTCAAATACTTAAGAAGCTCTGCCTTTTTAACAGGGGTGACTTGTGTCATCCAAGAGATATTAAATACATACTCTTTTCCAAAATGTTCGATCAAGTGTTCGTTAACTTCAGACGGCAATTGATGTAGAACAATGGTAGTTACATATTTTTCACCAATTTTTATGCTTTCTGGCGAGACTTGAAGAGGTGTATCGAAACATTGGGACCGAAACGAATAATTTGTTTTTAGGTGTTGTTTATTGGTGTTATTTAAATGTTTTCGACACCAATTTAATAGGTCTTGATTGGACAGACGTGTGAGGGATAACCCAATGATAGATAGTTGTTTTTCTACTGTACCTATCAACTCAAACACGTCGTCTTTTGTTATGGGTAGTTTTTTCTCTCCTTTATATTGAAACGATTTTGGAAATAACTTATCTAAATTAATAAGCGGGATATTCTTTTGAGAAACGATGCTAATAAAGATTGTGTATGTCGATTGATTGTCGATTGTATCTTTATGAATACTCAAGGAAATACCATTTGGAAGAGACTCTCCCCATCGTATCAAACGTGACAAAATAGCATTTTGCGATTGCTCTGTTTGATAAAATAAATCAATGCCTTTAATGGCATAACCGATGGTTGGAAGACAGTCAAAATTAACTAATGTATCATCATGACAATCTGCAATATCTAATAAATTATAAATATTTTTTGATGGTTTTTTATTATAGAACATGGTTAGAGTCTCCCAAGTGGTAGGCCTTTGATTGACGACTATATTTAAGAAAGGAAAGTTCATTTTTCGCCTTATGTTTTCCGAGTAGGACATAAATGACCAATACGGTTAGGCTTATCACTCCAATTCCTAGACATAGGGACGGTAGCTGGTCTCGAAATATATATAGGAGCGAACCTATACCTCCTAATATAAGAAATGTTTCGACATGTAGTCCTAAAATATAAATAGGTTGGTATAGGTTTTTATATATCATTTAATTTTAGAATACGTAGATAATGACCCAAGGTAGAACTTCTTTTACAGCAGCTCCAGTAATCAAAACTATTATGGCTTCTTTAATCTTGTCTTGCTTCCCACTCCAAAATTGATAGATAAGGTAAATGACAGATAGTGTTACTACTAACGGGGCCAATACGTCGGTGAAATAAGAAATAATAACTTCAATTTTCGATGCAAACGCATCCTCTTGTGCGAATAATAGAGTGGGAAATAGGCTCATCCCTAGTGTGATTAGTTTTTGTTTTTTAGTTAGCATAATTGTTCTCCTTTAGTGACCGTATTGCTTCTTTAATAATTTCGTCATCGCTCATTTTTCCAATAGGTTCATGGCGTTTTTCTTCTTTTGACGGGGGTTGTTTTTTATTGACCTGTTGCATAAAAGAACTCCTTATTTTGTCTGATTACTGCGGCTGGGTGCTTCATCCTTAAATAGGTAGCCCCTATTACCAAAAATTCGTCGAATCCATTGTCGAACCGGCGACGGAGAAACCCTTCAATGAATGCGTAGTCTCCCTTTTTTAGGTCCCTGCATATGAAATGTCCTTGGCTCAATGCAAATTCGATAGGAATAATGTTCCTAGGATCGCCTTCTGGATCAATCGCCAATTTTATTGGCGTATAGGGCTCGCAATCTTTTCCATCTCTCTGGGTCTCTTTTATAGGGTCATGTGTTAACTCCCCGCTAATTTGGACCCAATTCTCTTTTTCATCCATTTTTATCTCCTTTATTAATTTTGTGTGGCGTGTTGCCTTGACTGAGTTAATGCAAAAAACATGCCAATGTTCGGGTTTGTTCGAGGATTCCCGATTTATGTAAGTTTATATATTTTTATATACGAATTTATGAATTTATTTTTTACGGACTGAAAAAAAATTTTCGAAATAGAAAAAATTTTTTCAAAATAGAAAATTTTTTTTCAGTTTATTTTTTTTTGTGCTTACTGCCGCCTGTGTTTTTTAGCCGTTTTATTTACGAATATCGTTTATGGACGCCTATTTCACTATCTTTTGTGCTCAGCTAGATTGGCATGTTTTTTGCATATATAGATATAAAACTAAAAAATGAAAGAAGGCGCGTTTATGATATCGATTCCTGGATATGGGCTAAGAC